>ONLX01000072.1 GCA_900318765.1 uncultured Eubacteriales bacterium | reverse complement strand
TGTTTTATTGTATCATTTCGGAATGGATCGGTCAAGCCGGATTCCCGCAGAACGGAATGAAAGACAAAATCTTTACGATTTATGATTTTTCGATATACAGAAACCGCTCTGTTGTGATTCTGCAGGGAAATCGCGTATAATTCCAACGCAACAACGGCACTGACGGCATAGCTCAGGTAATAACCGGGCGACCGAAACAGATGCGGAATCCGCGTCCATGTCCATGCGGTAAACCCGTCCGCCTCAAGCCCGTACGATTTTACAAGGGAATCGAACTCCGCGCCAAGCCGTTCCGCGGTCAGATCCTCTGCCGTATACGCAAACCGTTCAAAAGCGTCCATCACGCAGCCGGAAATGACGGCATACAGCGCATTGCTCAGTTGTACGCTTCGCGCTTCATCCGCACGATTCCCGAACAATTGATCGTAATATGGAATTGCAAGAAGTTCCAACCCCTGTGAATCAACCTCAGCAAGATCGAGCGTTCCACCCGCCGCATCCTGTTCCGAGCGGAAATAGTACCCCGCGTAATGCCCGAATTCATGCAGGAGGGTCGTCGGCATTTCGCAGGATTCGTCCCAATTGAGATACAGAAACGGTGCTCCATACGATGCAAAGTAGGTTGTATAGTTCCCCGGGAGCTTATCGGGCCGCAGCGTATCATCATAGTATCGGTAGGTGAGCATGTATTCCCACGGCTCCGAAAACGCAGGGTCGATCAGCTTTAAAACCGCACCTACGGGAGCAAAAACCTGCTCCTTTGAATACCGATCGGACAAGCGCAATACTTCCCGATCCACCGCTGCGTCGCTACGAACGGTGCGATAGATTGGTACCGCGTCGTTCAAGACCGCTTTGGAAAACGCGTCCGCTTCACGCGGTGTATAGTCACGCCCATACGCGGCATAACGATAGGCACAGTAATCGGGATATCCGAGCTGAGCGGCGATTTCCTTTCGTATGGCAACGAGTTTGAGAAACAGCTCGCTCGCGCATTTTGAGAATTCTTCCGTGTAGACCCGATAAATCGCGTACCATTCCGAGAACGGAAGCGCAGCGTCCTGAATCAAGGCGTTCTCCGTCCATGCAACTCCGTTCACCGTAACCGAGAAGTCCGTCTGCATCCGATCGTACTCATCCATGAGGGTTCGTTCCTGTTCCATCAGCGGCGCAACTTCCGGCGCATACAGGCTTGCTGCAACTTTCAGCCGCTCCACAACCTGCGGAGAATAGTCGTTTTTCAGTTCTTTCCGTTCGGAGAGCTGCAGTGCAATCGCGTTCAGGGAAGCATAGAGCATATCGATTTTGGCATTCAGACGATCGGATCGTTCCCCCCAAACCGGATTCTTCGTGTCCAGACAATGCCGCACATAGGCATACTGCGCCATCGTTTCCATAGCCGAAAGCTCGGCATAGAGCGACTCCAATTCGGATTGCAGCCCTTTTGCCGCTTCCCCGCTATTTACCCGTTCCTTCAGGCGAGCAATCTCCTCCGTCAACCGTTCTGTATCCGGCATTTGGAACGCTATTTCATCAAATGGAATGGCAGCATGGAATGCCGGAATCGGAATAGACCTTCCGAGATACGCATAAGTATTTTTAATCGCGGTATCCCAATAGGAGCTGCATGCCGCCGCGCAGAGTGTTAGAAAAGAGATGCCGATGCAAAGAATTCGACGCAATGATTTTTCCTCCTAAGAATTTTCGGTTATCGGTTGTCAATTCTGCAAAAAGATGGTATATTGTACGGCGAACGGAGGTAGTTTTATGAACATTGTTGTCTTGGCAGGCGGTCTTTCGCCCGAACGCGATGTTTCCTTTTCCAGCGGCACCATGGCCACCAATGCGTTGTTGGCGCTCGGTCACCGCGCGGTCATGGTGGATTTGTTTCTCGGCTTGCCCGAATGGGACGGAACCGACGCCGTTTTTCGCAACGCGAAACCGCTTGAACCGTTTCGCATCGGCAGCAGCGAGCCGGATCTGGAGTCCATTCGAACGTCCAGGACCGTCGGATACAATGATTTTATCGGTATCCATGTTCCGGAGCTTTGCAAAAAGGCCGATCTCGTTTATCTTGCCCTGCACGGGGAGGACGGAGAGAACGGTAAACTGCAAGGAATCTTCGATTCTCTCGGCATCCGCTATACAGGCTCCGGCGCAAAGGCTTGTGCCGACGCGATGGATAAATGGGTTTCCAAAGAGCTTTTGGAATCGGCCGGCGTCACGTGTCCCTACGGCGTTCGGATTCAAAAAGGCGATCCGATCGATTATGATTCCCTCCCGATGCCCTGCGTTGTGAAGCCGTGCTGCGGAGGCTCCTCCATCGGGGTTTCGATCGTCCGCGATCGAAAAAGTCTGCCCGCCGCTTTTGAAACGGCGTTTGCCGTTGAACCGGTCATTCTTGTGGAAACGTATATCAAGGGTCGCGAGCTCTCCTGCGCGGTGCTCGGCGATCAGGTGCTTCCGTTGATCGAGATCATTCCCAACGAGGGGTTCTACGACTATAAAAACAAATATCAGGCGGGTTCAACCCGGGAAATTACGCCGGCAGAGGTCGATCCTGAAACGACAAAACGAATTCAGGACGCAACGTTACGCGGCTTTTCGGCGCTTGGACTGTCCATTTACGGACGGCTTGACTTTTTGCTGACCGACACCGGCGAAGCCTTTTGT
Organism: uncultured Eubacteriales bacterium; assembly: GCA_900318765.1. Lineage (GTDB taxonomy): Bacteria > Bacillota > Clostridia > Christensenellales > CAG-138 > UBA3792. The sequence continues at coordinate 10,129 of ONLX01000072.1, read as the reverse complement.
CTCGAAGCAAATACGCTCCCGGGGCTGACGCCGACTTCTTTGATGCCCCAGGAAGCCGCCGCCGTCGGAATCTCGTACGAACAACTCTGTGCGCGAATCATCGAGCTTTCTTTGGAGAAGTATCATGGCTGATTTTACGGTTCGGGAATTGTTGGAAGCGACTCAGGGAACACTGTATGCCCCTTCCCTGTCGCCCGATTTTGTAATCACCGACGCCACGATCGATACGCGAACCCTGACCCCCGGCGAATTGTATGTTCCGATTCGGGGCGAGGTATTTGACGGGCATCGCTTTATCCCGCAGGCGATTGAAAAAGGTGCGCCGCTTGTGCTTTCCGAAATCGAAACCGATGCGCCGCACATCCGCGTGCAAAGCTGTGTGCTTGCCTATCAGAACATCGCGAGAATGCATCGGAACCGCTTTTCGATCCCTGTCGTATGCATTACGGGGAGCGTCGGCAAAACGACAACCAAAGACATGGTAAAAACCGTTGTTTCACAGCGCTTCGTTACGCATGCGACCGTCGGAAACCTGAACAATCAGACCGGACTTCCGACAACGGTTTTGGCGCTCAAGCCGGAGCATGAAGTTTCGATTATGGAGCTCGGCACAAATCACTTCGGAGAAATTGACCGAATTGCCCGAGTTGCGCAGCCGACGATCTGCCTCTTTACAAACATTGGCGAAGCGCATATCGAATTTTTCGGTTCGCGGGAAGGCATCTTCCGCGGAAAAACAGAAATGCTCAAGCACGCACGCCCGAATGCAAAGATCGTCGTAAACGGTGACGACGATCTTCTCTGCACCATTCCCGGAGCAATTCGCTACGGTCTGAAGGAATCCTGTGACGTCCGGGCGACTGAGATCGTTTCCGACGGGCTCGAGCATACGACCTTTACCGCCGAATTCTTCGGGCGATCGATGCCTGTGGAGCTGTTCGTTTCGGGCGACTACATGGTACGAAATGCGCTCTCCGCAATCGCAATCGGCGCGCTTCTCGGGATGACCGACGAGGAGATCCAACGCGGTCTTTCCTCGTTCCATCCGACGGCGGGTCGCGCTGATATTCTGCATACGGAACGCTTCACAATCATTGACGGCACATACAACGCGAATCCGACTTCGATGGAAGCGGCATTGAGACTGCTTGCGGATGCCAAAACGCGACGCGTCTGCATTTTCTCCGATATGTTGGAATTGGGCCCGAACGCAGCCGCGTACCATCAGCGAATCGGCGTGCTTGCTGAATCGCTCGGGATAGAACGGATGCTTTGCGTAGGGCAGCTTGCCAAAAACGCCGCGATCGGTCAGAACGCGCTTTGGTTCCCCGATAAGGCAACGCTCCATGAAGCGCTGCCCGATTTGCTGAAGGATGGGGATACCATTCTCGTCAAGGCCTCACAGGGGATGAAGCTGAAGGAGACACTTGCGTTTCTCCTTACGCTTTGAACGGAAGCTTTTTCAATGAACTTTTTTATGCCGACACAACTGATCAGCGGGCATGGCGCCGTTCTCTCCTGCGAAGAACGGATTGCTTCCTTTGGGAAAAAATGTCTTCTGGTAACAAGCGGCACCGCAGCGACGCGCAGCGGTGCGCTTAAAGATGTGACCGAAATTCTCAACCGAAACGGCATTGCATATCAGATATACGACCGCATTCTTCCAAATCCGACCGTCGCTTCCTGCATCGACGCCGGGCAGATCGGTACATCATTCGGTGCGGAATTTGTGATCGGGATCGGCGGCGGTTCCCCATTGGATGCCGCAAAAGTCGTCGCTGTGTCGATCGCCAACCCTTCTGCAACCGAAGCGACATTATATGCGCAGCGATGGGTCAATCCGCCCGTCCCGGTTATCCTTGTCGGGACGACCGCAGGAACCGGAAGCGAAGTAACCCCGACCGCAGTTCTCACCAACGGCGAAAGGCGGAAAGCCAGCATTACCGGGCCGGCACTGTTTGCCGCCCTGTCGATCGGCGATCCGCGGTATACCGAGACGATGTCGCTCAAAGGCTCTGCATCCACAGGCATGGACGCGCTCTGCCATTGTGTGGAAAGCTTTTTGTCCAAAACCGCAACCCCCGTCTCTCGCGGAGCAGCGGTTGAAGGCATCCGGATGCTTGTTCCTCAGCTTGAACGTATTGCGCAAGGGATCATTCCCTCTCCCGAAGAACGAGAGATTCTGTACGATGGTTCGATTCTCGGCGGACTTGCCATCTGCGTGACCGGAACACTTGCCCCGCATTCGTTCGGCTATTTTCTCACGGAGCAATACGACATTCCGCACGGATTTGCCTGCGCATTCTTTTTGCCTGCGCTCTTAGAGCATGTTTCTTCCGTTGATCCTGCGCTTTGTGCCGCTCTTGAGGAGCGAACAGGCATTTTTATAGGCCGGCTTCTTGCTTTGACCGATTCCATTCTGCCGGACTGCCGACTCGAACTGCAGGACGAGCAGATAGCCGCTCTTCTGCCGCGTTGGGATCCGTCCAACAAGAATCTGCGCAAAACGCCCGGTTGCTTCGACGCCGCCGTTACGGAGCGTTTTTTGCGAAGCGTCTTTCACCCGATCTGACTGAATTTCAATTCTGATAGGAGGTTTTTCTATGTCTTTGCGCAATATGACCCTGTACTCCATCTTTGTCCGGAATTTTGGAGGAACTTTCTCCGGCGTTCAACGGGAACTGCCGCGGCTGAAGGAACTCGGCGTCGATATGATCTGGCTGCTCCCGATTCATCCGATCGGAACGGAAAAGCGGAAAGGCTCGCTTGGTTCCCCGTATGCGATTTCGGATTATCGAGCCGTCAACCCGGAATTCGGAACGCTTTCGGATTTTATCGCATTGTGCGACGCCGTGCATCAAAGCGGAATGAAGATCATGATCGACGTGGTGTATCACCATACTTCCCCCGACTCCGTTTTGGTTCGGGAGCATCCGGAATACTATTATCGAAAACCGGATGGATCATTCGGCAATCATGTCGGCGATTGGACCGACATCATCGATCTTGATTTTGATGTTCCCGAGTTGTGGGACGAGCTGATCGATACGCTTTGCTATTGGGCACAATACGTAGACGGATTCCGTTGCGATGTTGCCCCGCTTGTTCCGCTTGCGTTCTGGAAGGAAGCACGGAAACGTGTAGCTGCGATTCGTCCGGACTGCATCTGGCTTGCGGAATCCGTAGAGCACGGATTCATTCGTTACAATCGCGATCAAGGGCTCGTCGCGCTTTCGGATTCGGAGCTGTATCAGGCGTTCGATATCTGTTACGATTATGATATTTACTCCGATTTTGTTGCCTATACGGAAGGAAAGATTTCGCTGAAAGAGTATCTGGCTGCATTGGAGCGGCAGGAAGCGATTTATCCGGCCGACTATGTTAAGCTTCGATTCACGGAAAACCATGACCGCGTTCGTTCCGCATTTTTATTTCCGAATCCGGTTGTACGTGAAAACTGGTTTGCCTGGACGTTTTTCCAAAAAGGAATGCCGCTGCTTTACAGCGGTCAGGAATGGGCGCCCGTTCGCTGTCCGACGCTCTTCGATCCCGATCCGGTGCTGCGCAACGGTGCGCCGATGCATGAAACACTCTTGAAAAAGCTGATTGCAATCAAAAAGGATGCCCTGTTCTCGGACGGCGTTTATGCCTTCGAAGCTGCCCCGCATGATACTATCGTCTCGTCCTGGACGTTGCCCAATCGCAAAGCGGTCGGCGTATTCTCAATGAAGGGCCAGCCCTCTGTCGTGCATGTACCGTTCGAAGACGGATATTACCGGAATGTTCTTGACGGCAGCCACGTCTCCGTCGACTATGGGATGGTTTCCTGTTCCGGAAAGCCCATGATTCTCATCGTCGGATAATTCGATTCAATCCATCAGAACCGGTTTTTCAACCGGTTCTTACTTTTTGGCAGATTCTGCAATTCTTCCGCATTTTGTTCATAAACAGAACGCAACTCTGTGACATCTGTCTGCTACAATCGAGAAAACGGAAAGGAGGATTTCCTGTATGAAAAGATGAATTTCCTTGCTGCTGATCGGTTTTCTGCTGTGCGGTTGCGTTCCGACGCCGGAAGAAGAATACATCATCAGCAAAGCGGAACCGATCCGGACGGAATCGCCGGGATAAGAGCGTACTGGCAGAATGAGCTGAACGAGGTAAAGAAACGTTATCCGGAGGCGGTCGAGCCGGACTATATCGAAGATTTCACAGTCTTCTCCAAGAGCCGCGACGAATGGACGGAGGGTGTGCTGTTTTCTGCGGAAACAGGCGATGAGATCGGCAGCTTCAGCTTCAGTGCAATTGCCAACAACGGTGATCCGCGCGACAGCGTATGTTCCATGCAGCTTTTTTGAGGACGTGCTCAGAAGTCCGTCTGCGGCGTTTCCGGATCATACCGGTAAGCAGGAGGAATCGATTGCGCTCGGGGAAACGCTTCTCGGCCAACTGGGTCTTTCGGACTTCACGCTAAGCCGCATCGACCGCGATCCCGGCACGGGGCATTTTATGCTGTATTACACGCGTAGTTTTGACGGTCTCCCTTATAGCAGCGCGATCGCCGATACTCCGATCACCGTGATGGACGGACTGAAGCTGTCTCTGCTGTATGAAATGTATTGGCGGGATGAGCAGCTGCAAATTACAACCGGCGATTATGGAATAAAAATCTGTGATTGGATTTCACCCTGTATTCCCAAAGAGGCGGTCCGTTCGGAACAGTCGCTGCCGTTTGAGCGGATACAGGAGCTGTTCCGACGTGACATCGGCTACGTTGCCGATTATGACGCGACGTACGGGGAACGCAGTCTGAAGATAAAAGTTGATGAGATTCAGCTCGGCTATAAGCGCGTTCCGGTCAAGGACCATGTCGGCAGCTACGAGGTTGTTCCGGTCTGGACATTCTCCGGCGCATACTACGTGAACGGGAGCATGACCGCGGGTTACCGCGGCGTCCTGTTGGTTCTGAACGCAATCGACGGAAGCATTGTCGGATAAATGGACTTGAAAGCTTTAGCAGCCCGGTGCTTATGCGCCGGGCTGCTTTCTGTTCTCTCAATTATTGCTTTTTCCCTTGGTTGGCCACTGCCTGCATCTTGGCGGCAATCGCTTCCTGGTCGCCGAGATAATAATGCCGAACCGTGTTGAAGTTCTCATCAAACTCGTAAACGAGCGGAACACCGGTCGGAATATTCACGCCGATGATCTCTTCATTGGAAAGATGATCGAAATACTTAACGAGGGCGCGGAGCGAATTGCCATGCGCGGCGATCACAACGCGTTTTCCGGCAAGCATATCCTTCTTGATCACCTCTTCGAAGTAGGGAACGACGCGCTCGATCGTCGTCTCGAGGCTTTCATGCGCAGGAAGCAGGCTCGGATCCACATCACGATATGCCGCCTGCTTTGCGGCGCTGCGCTCGTCATCCGGTTCGAGTGCCGGGGGTTTCACATCGAACGAACGACGCCAAATTTTGACCTGATCTTCACCGTACTTCGCCGCCGTCTCCGCCTTATTCAGGCCCTGCAGGGCACCGTAATGACGCTCATTGAGCTTCCAGCTCTTGACGACCGGTAGCCATGCACGATCCATCTCGTCCAAAGCAAACTGCAGCGTATGGATGGCACGCTTCAGATACGAGGTGTAGCAAACATCGAAGTCGTAGCCTTCTTCCTTCAGCACGACACCCGCCTGCTTTGCTTCCTGCATACCCTTTTCGCTCAGTTCCACATCCGTCCAACCCGTGAACAGATTGAGTTTGTTCCATTCGCTTTCGCCATGGCGCAGCAAAACCAGTTTCATAGTATTCCTCCTGATTGCCCCCACCGGGACATTATTTTTTCGTTCTTATTGTATCGTAATCCGTTTTGAATTGCAATAAGGAATTATGCGGCTGTGTTAGACATTGAAGAAGAATTCAACAATATCTCCGTCCTGCATAACGTATTCCTTGCCTTCGGAACGGATCAACCCCTTCTCTTTGCAAGCTGTCATAGTGCCGACTTTCATCAGCGTTTCATACGGAACAACTGCCGCGCGAATAAAACCGCGTTCAAAGTCCGAATGAATCTTTCCGGCTGCCTGCGGGGCTTTGGTGCCGTCCGTAATGGTCCATGCGCGGACTTCCTTCGGCCCTGCGGTCAGAAAGCTGATCAAGCCGAGCAGCGAATAGCAGGCCTGTACCAGTTGGTCAAGGCCGGATTGATCGATGCCCATCTCCTCAAGGAACGCCTTCTTCTCGTCCGGGTCGAGTTCGGAGATCTCTTCCTCAATTTTGGCGCAGATCGTGAGCGCCTTTGCGCCCTCCTTCGCGGCGACCTGATAGAGTGCCTGAACATATTGATTCGGTTCCCCGCCGAGATCGTCCTCCGAGATGTTCGCAACGTAAATGACCGGCTTCGAGGTCAGCAGAAACAGTGTTTGAATGATCTCCGTTTCCTCTTTGTCCGCCGCGAACGTGCGAACGGGCTGTCCGCTCTCCAGATGCGCATAGATGCGTTTCAAAAGGTCAATTTCAAGCAGCAGGGATTTATCACCCTTTGCCAACCGCTGCGCACGATCGATCCTCTTTTCCACCGTTTCCATATCGGCAAAAATCAGCTCGAGATTGATCGTCTCTGCATCGCGCACCGGATCTACGCTGCCGTCAACATGCACAACATTGTCATCATCAAAGCAGCGCACGACGTGTACGACCGCATCTACCTCGCGGATATGGGAAAGGAATTTGTTTCCGAGCCCTTCCCCGCGGGAAGCTCCGCGAACCAGGCCTGCGATATCCACAAACTCAATCGTTGCGGGGGTATACTTTTCCGGATGATACATCTTTGCAAGCTCATCCAGACGCGTATCCGGAACCGCAACAACGCCCACATTCGGCTCAATCGTACAGAACGGATAGTTCGCCGCCTGTGCGCCGGCCTGGGTGATGGCGTTGAACAGCGTGCTTTTGCCGACATTCGGCAAGCCGATGACTCCGAGTTTCATACCGTTTCTCCTTTATTGCAGTTTCTCACGTCCGAGATGCAAACGCCGCAAGGACTCCTCTTTGCCGAGCAGCACCGCAATCTCGATCGCGCCGCCCGGGGTAACCTGCTTTCCGGCAAGCGCAATCCGCACCGGCCAAAGCATTGTGCCGTTTTTCAGACCGTTCTGCTCCGCAAGGCCGAGCAGCGTGTCATGAATCTGCTGTTCCTCCCATGCCGGAAGTGCCTCCAGCGCGGGAACAGCAAGATCGAGAACGCTCTTTGCAACTTCGGGATTCGTTTTGGACTTCTTATTGGTAAACAGCTCCGTTTCATATGCAGGCAGTTCCGCCAAAAAATCCACCATGTCCGGAATCTGAGTGAATACCTCGGTGCGCGGCTGCAGAATGCGCGCCAACACATCCGTATGGGCGGTATCGATTCCGGCTTTTTCGTAATACGGCATAGCGTACTCGGTAAACTGCTCCGGCGTCAATCTGCGGATATATTCGGCGTTCATCCACGTCAGTTTATTGACGTCAAAGATCGCCGGTGATTTGGACATTCCTTCAATCGAAAATGCCTCGATCAGCTCCTGCATGGTGAAGAACTCCCGCTCATCGCCGGGGTTCCATCCGAGCAGTGCCACATAGTTGATAATCGCTTCTTTCAGATAGCCCTTGCCGATATAATCTTCGAAATAAGCATCGCCGTCGCGCTTGCTGAGCTTATGCGTCGCATCGCGCATGATCGGCGTCATATGAATATACGTCGGCTTCTCCCACCCGAACGCGTCATACAACAGATTGTATTTCGGCGTGCTCGAAAGATACTCATTGCCACGCATTACATGCGTAATGCCCATGGTATGATCGTCAATGACATTGGCAAAATTGTAGGTCGGCATACCATCCGCTTTGATCAGAATCATATCATCCAGGTCGGCACAATCGACCGTGATATGACCGTAAATCAGATCGTCAAACGAAGCTTCGCCATGCTCTGGAACGTTCTGCCGAATCACATACGGCATCCCCGCATCGAGCCGCCGCTGCACTTCTTCCTCCGGAAGATGCAGACAATGCTTGTCGTACTTGAATGTTTCGCCGCGTGCTGCCGCCGCTTCCCGCCGCTTGGACAGCTCCTCTTCGGTGCAGAAGCAATAATACGCTTTGCGTTTCTTGATCAATTCCTTCGCATACGGCAAATACAGTCCCTTGCGTTCACTCTGCACGTACGGGCCGAACTCGCCGCCGACGTCGGGTCCTTCGTCCCAATTCATGCCGACGCTTTTGAGCGTACGGTAAATGACGTCAACCGCGCCCTCTACGTAACGGCCGAGGTCGGTATCCTCAATGCGAAGAATGAAGCGGCCTCCGTTGTGCCGCGCATACAGGAACGTGTACAGTGCGCTCCTGAGGTTGCCCAAATGCATAAACCCCGTTGGGCTCGGGGCAAATCTGGTTCTGACCATGATGCTCTCCTGTTGCTTTTAAATTTTAAACGAATCCTTGAGACCGACAACACGATTGAGCACGGGGTGCTCGCTTGACCCGTCCGGATCGGCGCAGTAATACCCCATGCGGATAAACTGAAACGTATCCCCCGGCTTGGCATCCGCTAAGGACGGCTCAATAAAGCCTTCCTCCACTTCGAGCGAATTCGGATTCAGCAGTTCCGTAAAGTCCTCGTGCGTCTCGCCGTCCTCGGCATCCCGCATCAAAACATCGTAATGCCGGAATTCCGCCTTTACCGCATCCGCTGCGTTGAGCCAGTGCAGCGTACCCTTGACCTTGCGCTCGCACATTCCGCTCTTGGTTTCCGGATCATAGGTGCAATGCACGCAGGTGACTTCGCCGTTCTCATCCGTTTCCCACGAAACACACTTTACGATATACGCGCCCTTCAGCCGTACTTCTCCGTCCGGCTTGAGACGGAAAAATTTCTTGACGGGCTCCGCCATAAAATCGCTGCGCTCGATTAAAAGCTCTTTGCCGAACCGCACGGTACGGCTGCCGAAGCTGTCTTCATTCGGCATATTCTCCAGTACGATCTCTTCCGTTTTGTCCGCATCCCAGTTATCGATCACAAGCCGCAGCGGCTCAATCACCGCCATATAGCGCGGCGCGGTTGTATTCAGGTTTTCACGGACACAATGCTCCAGCATGGCATAATCCACAACGGAATCCGCTTTCGCAACGCCGATTCTTGCAAGGAAATCGCGGATCGCCGCTGCGGGAAATCCCCGGCGGCGCATGGCGCACAGCGTCGGCATGCGCGGATCATCCCAACCGGAAACGAAGTGTTCTTCGACCAATCGGCGCAGATATCGCTTCGACATAATTGTGTTCGTAAGGTTCAGACGTGCAAACTCGATCTGACGCGGTTTGTGTTCGAATTCACATGCGTTTACGACCCAGTCATACAACGGGCGATGTGCCTCATACTCAAGCGAGCACAGCGAATGCGTGACGCCCTCGATCGCGTCCTGAATCGGATGCGCGAAGTCGTACATCGGATAGATGCACCACTTGTCCCCCGTCTGATGATGCGAAATATGCTTAATGCGATACATCGCCGGATCCCGCATGTTGATATTCGGAGACGCCATATCGATCTTAGCGCGCAGGGTCTTTGCGCCATCCGGAAACTCGCCATTCTTCATGCGCTCGAACAGATCGAGATTTTCCTCTACGCTGCGATCACGGTACGGGCTGTTTTTACCCGGTTCGGTCAAGGTGCCGCGATACTCGCGCATTTCATCCTTGCTGAGATCATCGACGTATGCCAATCCCTTCCGAATGAGTTTCACAGCGAGTTCATAGCACTGATCAAAATAGGATGAACCGAACAGGAGCTGATCCCATTCGAAACCGAGCCAACGGATATCTTCCTTGATGGCTTCGACGTATTCCACGTCCTCTTTGGTAGGGTTCGTATCATCAAAGCGAAGATTGCACGATCCGCCGTACTGCTGCGCCATGCCGAAATCGACCGTCAGCGCCTTTGCATGCCCGATGTGCAGATAACCGTTCGGCTCAGGCGGAAAACGTGTTTTTACACGCGGCTCCTTCGTTCTGAGATCCTCTTCGATTGCTTCTTCGATGAAATTCTTGCTTCTTTCCTCCATCCTGGTTCCTTTCCGAGGGGCAATGCCCACACT
>ONLX01000028.1 GCA_900318765.1 uncultured Eubacteriales bacterium | reverse complement strand
TGTTGTATAGTGATAAGGCGAGTGCTATTTACAGAATGTTGACATCAATCGGAATTCCGACAATACTCTGCGATTGTGTGCACAGATCATTTAGTGCCGATAATCTATGATACAGGCAAATTCCGGTTTCAGTGATACACCAAGGCTCCCAACACTGCCATCGGCGGCGGGGAGCAGATAAGAAGCTGAGAAGGATGGGCGCTATGGCATCAAACAAAGAATACTTGGATTTCATATTGGGACAGCTTTCTGAAGTAGACGGTGTGTCGTACCGACCTATGATGGGGGAGTATCTGCTCTATGTGCAAGGCAAGTTGATCGGAGGAATCTATGATGATCGTTTCCTCGTGAAGCCCACGAAGTCTGCGCTCGAATTCCTGCCGGAGGCGGAAAAGGAATCTCCGTATGAAGGTGCAAAGGAGATGCTGCTGGTTGACAATCTGGACAATAAGCAGCTTTTGCAAGATCTTTTGCAAACGATGGCAAAGGAGCTTTCTCCTGCAAAGAAAAAGCGATAGATCCAGCCTTTCTACATGAAAAATTCGATCAAAAGGAGCAACATCCATGGAGCAGACGGACCATTCCTATATTGTCGGCAACAATAAATTCAACTATCGCGTGTGCGCTATTCTGATAGCAAACGACAAGATCCTTGCTATGCGTGACGAACGTTCTCCGTACTATTATCTGCCCGGCGGACGTGTCCGAATGGGAGAAACGGCCGAGCAAGCAATTCTTCGAGAGATGGAAGAGGAACTGAACTGTTCGCCGCGGATCATTCGTCCGCTTTGGCTGAACCAAAGCTTTTTTACGGAAGACGTAGATCGGTTGCGTTATCATGAGCTTTGCATCTATTTTTTGATGGATGTCCGAGACACGGACTTATTGGATCGCGGCGAATCGTTTACGCGCTATGAGGGGCAGCATGTACACCGATTTGAATGGCTTGCGATGGATCGATTGAAAGAGGAATACTTTTATCCGCAGTTTTTGAAAACGGAACTATTCCATCTTCCGAAAAGTTTTACCCTTCGCACCGAGTGGGAGTAACCGAACAGGCAACGGTCTCCCTTTTCGCATCGGCACGGAACGATTGCTTTGGCCGGATACTTGCATTTTTTTCAAGTTGTGGTACAATTCATAATCAATAGACGCAGAGCATAATCTTACAAAAAAAAGAGGTTACAGAATGGGCAAAGGGTTCAAGCTCGCAATTGTTTTTCTTCTTGCACTTTTAACGATCGCGCTGATTGCGATGGTAGAACTGTTCGATGTAGCGCCGATCGGACCGAACGGAACGGAGATCGGTTTTTCCCACCTGAACGGAGCCGTACGAGATGCCGTCGGTTCCAGTACGACTTGGTATCAGATCACAGAGCTGTTGGGCGTTGTTGCCATTTTAACGGTGGGGGTGTTTGGCCTTTTGGGAATCATTCAATGGATTCGCAGAAAGAGCCTTTGGAAAGTGGATCGAAAGATCCTTTTCCTCGGCGGCCTGTATATTGCGATGGCGGTCCTGTATATCTTGTTTGAAAAGGTCGTCATCAACTATCGCCCGATCCTGATGCCGGGCGAAACCGAGCCGGAAGCGTCGTTCCCGTCTTCGCATTCGATGCTTGTTCTGGTCGTTATGGGCAGCGCGATGCTCATGCTTCCGGATTATATCAAGAATCGGCCGGTCCGAATTGCGCTGCAATGCGTGTGCGCATTGATCCTGGTTGTAACGGTTGTCGGCAGATTGATTTCCGGAGCGCATTGGCTCACTGATATTGCAGGAGGAATTCTGATCGGATCGTTGCTGCTGGCAATCTTCTCATTGCTGACAGAAAACCTTTCTCCGTATAAAAGCTCCAAATAAAGTTGGGAAGCAAAAAGCGCCGCGAGGCGCTTTTTTGTGTCGAAATCGGACACAATCTTGCACGAATTTTGAACAATTTTGAATTCGGTTGCAAAACGATACGGAGTTTGTTAAAATATATTTGGATCGGTATAGCAAACGGCAGGAGATGGACCCGTTGGGTGTGGAAGTCAAGCAATCGGAATATCTGACCGTTGAAAACACGTCGGAGATTGAAAACATAGAGAAGCGTTCACGGTTTATCGGACGCTGTTTTCCCGTTTCGTCAGAATCGGAAGCGATCGCACTTCTGGAGAACATTCGGAAAGAAGATTGGGACGCTACGCATCATTGCTATGCATATCGCTTGAAAAACGGTGCCGCGCGCTATTCAGATGATGGGGAACCTTCCGGTACAGCCGGAATGCCGATGATGGACGTTCTTGCACGCGGAAACCTATGCGGCGTACTCGTCGTCGTTACGCGGTATTTCGGCGGGATTTTGCTTGGCACCGGCGGATTGGTTCGGGCATATACAAAGGCCACGAGCGATGCAATCCGTTCTGCCGGCGTGGTCCGGATGACCCCTTGCGTTTGCTATTTGGTGGAATGTCCATATCCTGCGTGGAATTCGATGCGCTTGCTGCTTGACCAGTTCGGACGTATCGATGAGACGGATTTTGCCGAGATCGTACGGTGCAATGTGTGGATCAAGGAGGAGCAGACGCATTCCTTCTTTCATTCCGTGACGGAACGTTTTGAAGGTCGGATCGCTCCACAGGAACAAAAACGAGCATTTTTTCCATTCCCTGTAACGGAGGTTGAACAATGAGATGGAACCGATTCATTCGAATCATGATGACTGCGCTCCTGTTGATCGGAACGTTTGTGATTGTATACCCTTCTGCCGGAGAAGAGGAGCATCCGATTGAGATGACAATCACACTGCCTTCCGATCTGGAATTGACCGAGGCAGGGACCATCTCGTATTTGACGTTTACACTTGAAAACAAAAGCGATCAGTCGTATACGCTGTATGATGCGATTTTGTCCGGCGGCTTTGACGGGTCGGAGCGACCTTTGAACGACGAGATTGAGATTCCGCAAAAAAGCAAGAAAGAGTTTACATTGCAAAATGTCTCGGTGGCGGATGATCAATTGGATGTGGATATTGTCTTTGTGCTCTCGTGGAAAGAACACACCTATGCGGAAGATCCGCTTTTCAACGGCACCGATGGGGACGGTAATCTTGAGACCGGGGTCGAGATTGCGCAGCTTCGCTACGAAGAGATCGATCGATCTGTTGAAGCAACGATTCGGATTGAACGGTTTGTTCCGCCTGCGCTGACATTGACAGTCAGCGCTTCTGAAATCGCAACCTCCTCCGGTGAGACCTTTACGGTGACTTACCGGATCGCGAACGAAACAAAATATGACATGAACTCGCTGCAGCTGACGGACCCGGCTGTTTACGAGGGAAACATTCCGCTTCCCGGAACCGATTTGATGGCAGGAGCAACCATTTCGGTCCCCGTCACGTATACGATGGGGGAGGAAGATATGATCTTCCAACCTGTTTTATCGTACATCGCAGCACATCGGCCTACGCAAACGCAGGCGGCAGAACCGTTAACCGTTGGATCCGTCTTGATCGGAATAAGGCTGGACGTGGAACAATACCCGTCCAATGAAGAAGGGTCGACATTTGCGATTACCGTAACCAACACGGGGAACCGCGCGATGAAAGATTTGCAGCTGTATGATGAAATCAATACGGAGATCGATCGTCCGTTCGATCTCGGTCCGCAGCAGCAGAAGGTCTTTACGTTTACCGTGCCGTCAGCATATGCATCCGGGTTAATCCGTACGGTTCGATTCCACATCACGGGAAAGGATTTTTTTGACAACTCCTTTACCTATACAGATGCAAACAGCTATGACTGTGTGCCGTATATTACTTCGGATGCTGTTCGTCTGAGCCTGCTCGCCAATATTACCGATGCGTATTATGATGAGAACGGAAAACTTTGCGGAACCATTCAATTTGAAATTCGCAATTATTCCGATGTGCGCGTTACGAATGCCGTTCTGACCGAATTGACCTTGTTCGGCACAGTAATTACCTACGATGAATTACAGCGCGGGGAAACCTTCTATACAGCTGTGTATCAACTGGACAATATTCGGGAGCTCTCTTTCCGCCTGAATGCAAAGGATCAGGCCGGGCAGATGTATGCAACGGATACGGTCGTTCTGAATCTCGAACAACTTCCGACGCTTGCCAAACGGACCGAAGAGCAGACCTTGATCTATCATTCCAATGCGTTCTTGAAGGATCTTTCCGATCGTATATCGAAGACATTTCGAAACAGCATCTGGGTTGTTGTAGGGCTTGTTTCCGTGTTCTCGGTGATTTGCGTTGTCTTGTATTTCTTTGAGTATCGCATTACGTCGACGCTGCCACGACCCGGGTTGCTTTCCATTCGAGTTCCCAATGCGGAAAAGAAAGCAAAGCCGACGATGGACCATGTTCTGGCCGGATCGCCCGCCGAACAGCTCGGGTATGTTGCTCCTGCTAAAATTCGCTACGGGACACCGGTGAAGACGGAAAATGCACAGGAGGATTCGCTCGGCGATTTTTTGTTTGCTCCGTTCAAGAAACAGATGGAGGAAAATCGAAAGCCTTCGATCGAATCTCAGAAGAACGGACATATGCCCGTTCCGGAATTGAGACAGACGGATTTTCAAACGATTCCGGAGGGAAAAGAGCCGGTTGTTTCGCAATGGGAAGATACGGAACAATCGAAGGCGGGGGAGATCCCACAATCGAAGCCTGTACAGAACGGGAAACAATTGCCGCGGGTGATCGAAGCGCAGCCGCTCATCAAAAGGAGAACGCTTCGGCCGAACGTGCGTGTTCATATCGGAAGTAAGGGGAAACTATGATTTGGTATTGGATTGTTCTGATTGTTTTGGCGGTTCTGTGCGTTTTTTATGTGTGCGCGGGATATGCGTTCTTCTGCTTTGTCTGCAAACCGAAACGCGAAGCATCCGCGAGTTTAGATGGCAAAGGCGGACGCTCTTTGAATGCATATCGTCCGTTCATTCAGGAGAAAGCGCTGCAGAATTCGAAGCTGCCGCATAAGATGGTTTCGATTTCCGCTTATGATGGGATTATACTTCGCGCAAAATTCTATCCCAACCGTCTTTCCGATCGATTCTTGATCCTTGTGCACGGATATCACAGCAGCGTTGCATGGGATTTTGCAGCAAGCTTTGAGATGTATTATCGTGCCGGCTATTCGATTCTTGCATTGGAAAATCGCGGCCATGGCAGTGAAGGGGAATATATCGGCTATGGCGTTCTCGAACAGCACGACGTGCGCAGTTGGATGGATTGGATCGTTTCGGAATACGGGAACGAGGTTCGGATCGCACTTTCGGGCGTTTCCATGGGAGCGGCGACCGTATTGCTGACAAGCTGCAATTACCCGATTCCGCAGCTGAAATGCGTGATTGAGGATTGCGGTTACTCGAATCTGACGAGGCAGATCATGAACATGGTTTGGGAACGCAAGGTTCCTCCGGTTTGGCTGACGGCTTCCGCATCGCTGTGGTGCAAGCTGAAAGCGGGATATTTCTTTTCCGAAGCATCGCCCGAGAAGGTTTTGCCAAAGTCGCAGATACCGACTTTGTTCCTGCACGGCATGAAGGACAACATGGTCCCATTTTACATGCTGGATCGCGCATACGCTGCATGCAGCGCGCCGAAAGAGAAGGCGGTGTTTGAAGATGCGATTCATGGAGAAGCAAGCTTCCGTGAGCCGGAACGCTATGAAAAGCTGGTTACTTCCTTTCTTGCAAAGTATATGAACTGAAAAAATGAGTCGGATTGCGGTCCGACTCAATTCATTTTTGGAGGAAGCAAGCGCTGCATATCTAAGGGCAGAGGAGCGGTGAAGGAGAGCTCTTTTTGCAACAAAGGATGAACGAAGGTAAGCTGATAGGAATGCAGAGCAACGCGTAAAATTCGGTCGTCATTCTTTCCGTAAAGCCAATCTCCGAGCAGCGGATGTCCGATGGAAGCCATATGCACCCGCAATTGATGCATTCGCCCGGTTTTGGGAGAAAGTTGTACAAGGGAACGATCTTCCAATGACTCCAGTACCTGATACGTCGAACAGCATGCTGCGCCGTCCTGTCGTATTTCCCGGAAATAACCGGAGCCTTCCATGAACCCGATCGGCGAGGTGATGCAGCCGGTGGGCGGGGAAGGATGCCCTTCACAAATTGCCAGATACGTCTTTTCCATTTGACCGGTGTGCTGAACCGTCTTCATCCAACTGTGCGCCCAACCCGATTTTGCGACACACATGACACCGCTCGTGCCCTTATCCAATCGATTCACCGGATGCGGATTCTCATCCGGCCCGAGATAGGCGGCGAGCGCGTTTTCTACGGTCAATTCGTTTGGATCCCGCGCAGGGTGGATGGAAATTCCGCTCGGTTTATCGAGTACGATCAGATCGGCATCTTCATAGAGAATCGGGAGGGGATAGGGCATCGGAAGTATTTTGGAATCCTTTTGGAAGTCATGCACCGCAACCGTAAGTACATCCCCGGTATGAACAGATCGTGTCACATAGACCGGTTCTCCGTTCAGAAGAATCGAGCCGGTTTTTTGTTTCAGCTTGGAACAAAGCGTATCGGAAACAAACAGACGTTTGGAGAGCACGTCTTTGATTTTGCTTCCATTCCAAGCTGCTTTGATTTGCAATGACAGAATCCTTGGCATATTTTGGCTTCCTTGCTTGTTTCAGTCAACCATTCCTTCTATTAGATCCGCAAAATTTCCGAGAAGAAAGTGTCGATATTCAGGATGATCCACCGCTTCACGGTATTCCTGCCGGATTGTTCTTCGATTCCATTCCCGCATTTGCTCGGTTTGTTCTTCGTATCGAAGAATGGAGATTAGTCCTGCTGCTTCCGCTTGCAGGATTGCTTCAAAAGCATCCGAAACAAATTCAACGCATTTTACAGGAACGGGCTTGCTGCTCGTGACCGCATCCGGGCTATTCGTTCGGAATCCGGAATCGTCCACGTCATCCGTGTAATAGATATATCCGGAAACTCCTTGATATGCTTTGATGAGTGCGTCGGGATAGTATTCTTCGATTCGTTGGGTGCCGTCCTTGTTGAATCCATACGGCCCCCATTTTTTCCACGTACCATGATATCGGAATCCGGTTTCCCGACAGTACTTTTCGATTGCGTTGCTCAAATATACGAGCACATTCTCGCGCTTTTTGGAAAAATAGAGCAGAGGGATCCCGTGGTTGGAGATACGAGGTTCAAGAATGGAGATGTTCGGCGTTGCGGATGCGTGATACAGCATACTCCCTCCCGTTACAATACGGATGAAAATGAATGATAAGAACGTCAAATGTCACATTGTTTATGAAAGCAGTTTCAAATATAACACAACCTCTTGATCTCGTTGATTCCGATAAATGTATCCGTCGCTTTCAAATCCAAGCTTTTCGTGCAAACGAATGCTCGCTGTGTTGTCTTTGTGTACTTGATCGAGTAGGATCCGATAGCGCGTTGTTGCTGCGTGCTGCAGCAACAACGAAACAGCTTCTGTAGCAACTCCTTTACAACGCTCCTGGGCAATCACAAAGGGGCCTATAGAAGCAACGGTTTTGCTGTGCTCATACAGGGACACATAACCGACAATCTTTTCTTTGGAAATAATGGCAAACATTTCAAAATATCGGCCACGGAATAAACAGGTGCTCCACTCATCGATCATTTCCGAAATGCTGCTTAGTGACATATCCGGATACAAAATTTTTTTGCAAGGATTCTGCATCTTCATCGATCAATTTTCGAATTGCAATCATGAATGGGCCTCATTCCTTTTTGTTCTGCCATAGGGAGTATACCAGTTTC
The DNA here is from genome assembly GCA_900318765.1 of uncultured Eubacteriales bacterium. Taxonomy (GTDB): domain Bacteria; phylum Bacillota; class Clostridia; order Christensenellales; family CAG-138; genus UBA3792. The sequence goes on along the minus strand of ONLX01000028.1, from coordinate 370 downwards.
TTCCGATCATTGCAAGAAAAAACCTCTCTTGCCTTGGCAGACAAAAGAGGTTTCTTTGTTGGTGGAGGCGGCGAGAGTCGAACTCGCGTCCGAAAACCCGATCACACAACTTTCTCCGAGCGCAGTCAATGTTTTAAAATTCCCATCCGCGGACTCCCATTGACAGGATTCCGGTTCCGGTAGTTTCATAAAATCCGGCCTGCAGCAAAACTTATGCAGGTTCGTTCCCTACCCTAATGACGCCCGAATCCGCATCGGTAGGTTTATGCGGGCGGACGTCGTCACTGCTTATGCAGCGGCGAGTGCGTAGTTATTGTTGTCAGTTATTTTAGACAATTTCCCGTTTTTAACGAAGCACGGGGCTTCGGCT
>ONLX01000032.1 GCA_900318765.1 uncultured Eubacteriales bacterium | reverse complement strand
CCGAACAGGCGCGCGAACGGATCGAGTACCTGCGTGCAGTGCAACAGAAGCGAACCGCCCCCGATGCGAACGTTTGCCAGAATCCACAGCAGCAGGCCGCACGGCGCAGCCACCGCAACGGCGCGGCCGAGCACGTACAGCGTGCGATCGAGCAGCGAGCGAACCAGCACCTTGCCGATCTCGGGACGGCGAAACGGCGGGATTTCGAGCACGTAGGACGAGGAAACGCCGTTCAGGATCGTGTGACCGAGCAGGTAGGAGGCAAGGAGCGTGATGCCGAGCGCAAGCAGGATCAGCCCGGCGAGCAGAAGCGCGGGAAGCAGCCCGCCGGCCGCGGATACGCCGAGCATCAGCAGCAGAATCGTCAGCACCATGATCAGCGCGGGAAAGCGCCCGTTGCAGGGAACCATCGCGTTGGTCAGAATCGCGATGAGCCGTTCGCGTTTCGACGCGATGATCCGGCATCCGACGACGCCCGCCGCGTTGCATCCGAACCCCATGCAGATCGTGAGCGCCTGCTTGCCGCAGGCGTGGCAGGCCGCAAAGCGGTGATCGAGCTGAAACGCGAGCCGCGGCAGCAATCCGGCGTCCTCCAATAGGGTGAACAGGGGGAAGAAGATCGCCATCGGCGGCAGCATGACCGAAACGACCCACGCGACCGTTCGCCCAACCCCGTCGAACAGCGGTGACGCAATCCATGCCGGAACGCCGAGCGCATCCGCGCCGCGCTGCATTAGACCGAGCAGACCGAACAGCCCGGAGGAGAGCGCACCGGAAACAAGGTTTGCGCCGTACAGCGTGATCCAGAAGACGAGCAGCAGCAAAAGCCCCATGATCGGGAGGGAAACCCATCGCTTCAGTAAGATGCGATCCAACGCCTCCCGATCGAACACGCGTCGGTTCAGGTCCGTGTGAATACAGCCCTTCAAAATCTCTTCGAGATGCCGGTAGTCCGCGGCGATGTCGATGTCCCCGGTGGACGCGATCGGGGCGCGGGGCGCTTCTGCCCGCGCCACGGCGGCGGCAGCGTCCATGAGCTGCCGTGTTCCGACGCGATCGCGCGCGCTCGTGCCGACGACGGGAACCCCAAGCCTTTGCCCCAATTGCTTCAGGTCGATCGAAAGGCCGCGCTTTTTGGCTTCATCCAACAGGTTCACGCAGACGACGACGCGCTGCGTCCGTCGGATCAGATGCAGCGCAAGCAGCAGCGTGCGCTCGAGCGCTGTCGCGTCGCAAACCACGACGACGGCGTCCGGCTTGTCGGAACAGGCGTAGTCACAGGCAAGCTGCTCCTCGGGCGAGTGCGCGATGAGCGAGTAGGTGCCGGGCAGATCGACAATCCGGTACCGTTCTTTGCGATGCACGCAGAATCCTTCCGCGTTCTCCACCGTTTTGCCCGTCCAGTTGCCGGTGTGCTGATGCAGCCCGGTGAGCGCGTTGAACAGCGTCGATTTGCCGACGTTCGGGTTCCCGATCAGCGCGATCGTCGGCACGGCGGCCGAGGATTCGGAAAAGGCACGGATGCCGCGCCCGGTGCTGGACCGTGTCAATCCCATACGCGCACCTCGATTCCCCTTGCGTCCGCGTTGCGGATCGCGAGGACGGTTCCGCGCACAAGGTAAGCGCGCGGATCGCCGCAGGCCGCGCCGTAGATACAGCGCACCGGACAGCCGGGCGTGAGCCCGAGATCGCTCAGCCGATGCTTTAGATCGGAATCGGTCAGCACCGAAACGATTTCGGCAGGCTTGCCGAGCGGAAGGGATGCAAGCGACTGGATCATAGAAAACCTCCGAACACGTTCCTTTTCGTATCGTATTCCAAATCGGGCAAAGAGGTGCATCGGAACCCTTGCATCCGCCGGAAAGTCGTGGTAAACTGGTTCTGCGAAAAGCGAAAGGGGGGAGTGAACCCGTGCTCATCAATATTCTGATTCTGATCGCCAGCCTGATCCCGTCGGTGCTGATTCTTGTGTGGATGTATCGGCGCAAAAAGGACGACGCGCTGTATCGCAAAAGCTGCAATTCGGCCTTGATCCGCGGTCTTGTTTGCGTCGCGCCGATCCTGCTGCTCTCGGGGGTTCTGTTCTTTTTGAATGCATTTCTCCGGATTTCCGTGCTCGGAACGGTCGATGTGCTCGTGTACAAAGCGCTGTATACGTTCATCGTGCTCGCGTTTGCCGAGGAATTGATCAAGTACCTTGCGTTCCGGTTCCTTTTGAAAAAGAAGTTTCATGCGGATTCCTGGGCGGATGTTGTGGCCTATATGGTCATCATCGGCACGGCGTTCGGGCTCATGGAGGATCTTCCGTATGCGATCGACGCAAGCCCGATCATGATGCTCGTGCGCGGATTCACGATGGGTCACGTCGGCTACGCGTTCTTGATGGGCCGGTTCTACGGAAAACGGCTTGCGACCGGCAAAAAGCGCTACGGCGTGCTCGCGTTTGGGATTCCGTTTTTGCTCCATGGCCTGTATGATTTCTCGCTGACGCCCGAGCTGATCGAGCGAAACGAAGCCTTTGCCGTCATCGGCGTACTGCTTGCGGTTACCGATCTCGTGCTGATCGGCCTGATGATTGCGTTCTTTGTCCGTGCGAAAAAGCAGGAACGGTACAGCGAGCCGCTGACCGCCATCGAGTAACGGAGAAAAAAGAAAAACCCCCTTGTCCGTTGGACAAGGGGACATTGATTTTTGGGGCAAGGTTAAAACTCCGGACCCTCGATGGCCGTGGAGGTGCGGGCAAGCTCGCGCGCCTGGCGTTTCGCTTCGGCCTCGGCTTCCGCCTTTTTGCGATCGTCCTCAAGCTTCTGGCGGATCTTCGCTTCGATCTCATCGCAAAGCTCGGGATTGTCCTTTAAGAACGTGCGCGCGTTCTCGCGGCCCTGCGCCATTCTGAGGTCGCCGTAGGAGAACCAGGAGCCGGACTTCTGCACGATCTTCAGATCGATTGCGCGGTCGAGCACGCTGCCCTCGCGGGAGATGCCCTCGCCGAACATCATATCGAACTCGGCAACGCGGAACGGGGGCGCGACCTTGTTCTTCACGACCTTGACGCGCGTGCGGCTGCCGACCGCGTCGGTCCCGCTCTTGAGCGTATCGACTCGGCGAACGTCCATGCGGATCGAGGCATAGAACTTCAGCGCGCGGCCGCCGGTCGTCGTCTCGGGATTGCCGAACATCACGCCGACTTTTTCACGCAGCTGGTTGATGAAGATGATGACCGTGTTCGATTTCGAAACGGCGCCGGTGAGCTTCCGAAGCGCCTGCGACATCAACCGCGCCTGCAGACCGACGTGCGCGTCGCCCATATCGCCCTCGATTTCGGCTTTCGGAACGAGCGCGGCCACGGAGTCGACCACGATGATATCGAGCGCGCCGGAGCGCACGAGCGCTTCGGTGATATCGAGCGCCTGCTCGCCGTTGTCCGGCTGAGAGACGTAAAGATCCTCCACGTTGACGCCGAGGTTCTGCGCATACACGGGATCGAGCGCATGCTCCGCGTCGATAAACGCGGCGGTACCGCCCATCTTCTGCGCCTGCGCCACAATGTGCAGCGCGATCGTGGTTTTACCACTGGATTCCGGCCCGAAGATCTCCACGATTCTGCCGCGCGGAACGCCGCCTACGCCGAGCGCGATATCGAGATCGATACAGCCGGTCGGGATCACGGAAACCGCCACCTTCGGAGCGTCGCCCAATTTCATGACCGCGCCCTTGCCGAACTGCTTCTCGATCTGGCTCAGCGCGATCTCCAATGCTTTCTCTTTTTCCAACATAACTCTCGTATTTCCTTCCTTGTACAAAAAACTGTAACGCTCCGTGAGCTTCTTTATTATAATACAAATTTATCAGTAAGTAAAGAGGTTTTGGCGAAAAATGTCCAGAATCTGCAAAACCGTGACCGTGCGGATCCGCTCGCGGTTGCCGAACAGCTGCAGCCGTTTCACGATCGTTTCGCCCTCCTTGGCCAGCGCGACGTATACGGTGCCGACGGGCTTTTCGGGCGTGCCGCCGTCAGGACCGGCGATCCCGGTCGTGGCGAGCGCATAGGTCGTGTTCGCGCGGGCGCGGAGCCCCTCGGCCATTTCGCGTGCGCATTCGGCGGATACGGCGCCGAAGGTATCGAGCGTTGCCTTCGAAACGCCGAGCCTGCGCATTTTGGCTTCGTTTGCGTAGGTCACAGCGCCCTCGATGAGGTAGGCGGAGCTTCCGGGAAGGTCCACAAACGCGGAGGTCAAGAGTCCGCCGGTGCAGCTCTCGGCAACGGCAAGCGTTTCCTTACGCGCAATCAGCGCATTGTGGCAAACGAGCGGCAGCGGTTCCCCGCGATCGGAGTACACCGCGTTGCCGAGCCTTGTTCGGATCGTATCGATCATCGGGCAAACGAGCGCTTCGCCCTCGGCTTCGCTTTGGCAGCGCGCGGTGATGCGCAGGGTCACTTCGCCCGTTTTGGCATACGGCGCGATCGTGGGATTCGTTTGCGACCGGATCAGATCGGCGAGCCGATCCGTCACATCGCTTTCCCCGATACCGAAGATCCTCAACTCCCTCGAGTACAGCTTATGACCGCTGCGCTTTAACAGGTACGGCATTGCGTAGTCGGTAAACATCGGCCTCAGCTCGCGGGGCGGGCCGGGCAACAGGATCGCCGCTTTGCCGTTTTGCTCCAGGATGCATCCGGGCGCGGTGCCGTTCGGGTTCGGAAGGATGATGCAGGGGCGGGGGAACATCGCCTGCTTGCGATTGTTCGATGCCGGCGTGCGGCCGGTCCTTGCAAAGTATTCCTCGATGCGCTTCCACTCCTCGGGATAGAATTCGAGCGTCAGCCCCAGCGCTTCGGAAACGGTCTCCTTGGTCAGATCGTCGTCGGTCGGGCCGAGCCCGCCGGAGAGAATCAGAATATCGGCGCGACTCAGCGCAGTTTGGACCGCTTCTTTCAGCCGCGCCGCGTTGTCGCCCACGACGATCTCATGGTACAGGTCTATCCCGCTCGGCGCAAGCGCTTCGGAAAGAAACTGCGCGTTCGTGTTGGTGACCTGCCCCATCAAAAGCTCGGTTCCCACGCAGATCAGTTCAGCAATCATGGAAGTCAATCACTCCTTTGTTGCGGCGAATGTATTGAATGGCGGAAAGGATCGAGAGCAAAAGCGCAGCCAGCATGACCGCCTGCGCCAGCACGTTGAAATACGGCGCAAGAAAGCGGAACGGCGTGCAGGGCACGAGCGTCAGCATCACGATGAAAACGATCTGCAGCACGGTCTTCCATTTGCCGAGCGCGTCTGCGGCAATTACAACGCCCTTCTTTGCGGCGACGAGCCGGAACCCGGAGATCACGAATTCGCGGCCGATGAACAGGATCGCGGCGATCGGATGCAGATGGCCGAAGGCCGAGAGCAGGATCATCGCCGAGCAGGTTAACAGCTTATCCGCAATCGGATCCATGAATTTTCCGAAATCGGTCACCAGATTGCGCTTGCGGGCGATGTTGCCGTCGAGCGAATCGGTGATACCGGCGAGCACGAAGATGATCGCGGCGATCCAATGCGAAACGTCCTCCGAAACGCCGAACCACGCGGGCAGATAGAACGCGCACACGTAAACCGGCACGAGCAGGATACGCAGTATGGTCAATTTGTTGGGCAGATTCATACGGGTTCTCCGATCAGATCATAGGCGTCCGCCTTCGTAATGCGGATTGGCAGATACATGCCCGGTTCATGCCGCCAGGACGGGGCGACGCAAACCATGCCGTCCGCATCGGGCGCTTCGCGCATTGTGCGGCCGTACGTGCCGTCCGGCCCGGTCTCCTCGATGAGCATCGACAGCGTGCGTCCGATCCAGCGCTCGTTGCGCGCCCGGGAGATCTGCTGCTGCTGTGCCATGAGCCGGTCGTAGCGCGCCTGCTTCACGTCCTCCGGAACCTGATCCGGCATCGAAGCGGCCTTCGTCCCCTCCTCGGGCGAGAACGGGAACGCGCCGACGCGGTCGAACGGGTAGTCGCGCAAAAACTGCAAAAGCTCTTCAAACTGCGCGTCGGTTTCGCCGGGGAACCCGACCATCATCGTCGTGCGCAGCGTAAAATCGGGATAGTTGCGGTACAGGTGATCGAGCACGTCCGTAATATGCGCCTTGCTGCCGCGCCGGTTCATGCGCCGCAGCACATCGTCGTTGCAGTGCTGCAGCGGGATGTCGAGATACGGAACGAGCTTTTCGCCCTCGGCAAGCGTGTCCAAAAGCTGCGGCGTCACCGTATCGGGATACGTATACAGCAGCCGCACCCAATGCAGCCCGTCGATCCGGTTCAGCTCCTTCAAAAGCGGGAGCAGCCGCGGCGCGCCGTAAAGGTCCTTTCCGTAGCCGGAGGTATCCTGCGCAATCACGGACAGTTCGGTAACGCCGCTGT
>ONLX01000035.1 GCA_900318765.1 uncultured Eubacteriales bacterium | reverse complement strand
AACGCGGAACGGGTCGGTAAAATTCTTCCAGTCAAAATAGCGGCGCAGCTTTCCCCACGCGATCTCATGGTAGATCACATCATCCCGACTGCCGACGAGCTGCTTTTCCACCCCGTCCGCCGTGCCGATATAATGCACTTCCCACTCGTTCCGATCGAGCTTTTCCATCAGCGCCAGATTCGGCGTCACATGACCGGCGGTGCCGCCGCCCGTAAAAATGATTTTCTTCATACCATGTCCCCCTCTAACATTGTATGTTCAACCGTCTGAATCGGTGTCTTGGTTCAGCCGCCGATTACGCAATCCTCCGTCTGACTCGGCTTGGTCAGATCGCTGTTTTTCAAAAGTTCCCGCGCGATCTTGAATTTCATCAGCGTGTACTCCTCGGGCGGGTTGTTGAGGTCGATCTCGAGCATGACCAACACCAGGCGCTCATCCTCGGGCGCAACTTCCGATCCGTCTTCCCGCAGGCACGAGCGGAACCCGATGAACCATGCAAGCTCCTTGTTTTTCCGCTCGCCGGTACCGATTTCGGCGGTTCCCGTCTTCCCCGCAATGCGAAATACCTGCCGCACGCCGAGGTACTTCGCGGTGCCGCCCTTTTCCTCGGGCAGCGCGCAAACGCCCTTCATCATCTCTTCCAGCCGATCGGCATTCGCGCGCGAGCAGAGCGTTTTCCAAACGCTCGGCTCATGCTGCTGCGTCTTGATATAGGACGTCCCCTGCGCCTGCCAGATCGAATCCACAATATACGGCGTCATGGCGCTGCCGCCGTTGTGGATCCCGCCGATGTACGTTGCCATCTGCAGCGGCGTAATCAGGATTTCGCCCTGTCCGTAACCGGACATCGCAAGCAGGTCCCACGTTTCTGCGCTTTCCTCTTCCTTGATCTGCGAAACGCTGTCCGTCGTCAGCTCAAACGGTACCTTCTCGCCGATGCCGACATACGTCAGATACGACTTGAATTTCTCCCAACCCATATTCATCGCGGCCCAGGAGAAGTAGATATTGTCTGAGTCGATGATGCTCGATTCCATGTTCATCGGTGTGTGCCGGTTCGAGGTATAGGTTCTGGTGACCGTATCCACGCCCGTAAACGACCACGCGCCGCGGCCGACGTACCAGATATCCTTCCAGTTTCCGCTCTGGCTCTTACCCGCGGCAACCTTGATGACCTCCGTTTCGGGGAAAACGTCCTCGGTTGTCAGCGTTCCGGTTTCGAGCGCGCCGAGCGCGGTCAACGTTTTGAACGTCGATCCCGGCGCATAAAGGCCCTGCACCGCGCGATTCAACATCGGCGTCTGCGGGTCTTTTTCCATCTGAGCCCAGGCGACCGATCCGACGGTGCCTCGACTGAACGATTCCGCGTCATAATCCGGGAACGAATACATGGCCTGAACGGCGCCGGTCGTCGGATCCAGCATGATGACCGTTCCGGAAACGGCCTTATCGTAACAAACCGTCTCGACCACCTTTTCCACGCGCTGCTGCAGACGAATATCGAGCGTCAGATGCAGATCTTCGCCGTCGACCGCCGGAATGTTATACAGCGTCATGCGGTTCGTTCCGTCCGCGCCCTGAATGTATGCGTAACTGCCCTTCGTCCCGCGCAGGACCTCCTCAAACTCTTTTTCGAGTCCGGAATAACCGAGCCAGCTGTCGCCGTCGTAGATCTCGCTGCCTTCTTCTTCGAAGCGTTCGAGGTCTTCTTTCCAGATAACGGACGCAAAGCCTAATACGTGCGACGCCGACCTGCCATACGGATAAGCGCGGAACCGCGTGCTCGTCAGCGAGCCGCTACGGTCGATACCGAGGCCTTCTACGGCGAGGATGCGGTTTTCCAATTGCTCATCGAGCTGATCGGGATAAATACGCGACAGTACGACGGAAGAGTTCTTGCTCGTCGAAGCGTTCTTCACGATGCCGTACCAATCCTGATACAACGATCCGCGCGGCTGCAGCTCGGAAATCGCGAGCACCTGCTCCATGAACTTATCCGGATCCTTGATGCTGCTCGGAACGCAGAAAATTGCGACAGGATCGATGTTCTTGACGAGCAGCTCGCCCTGCGCGTCGAAGATCTCGCCGCGCTTCGGATAGTTGACACCGAGAAGCAGTTTATCGCCCCATTGCAGCTGCGGGAAGATCAAGGCGGGAGACCACTGCACGCCCCATTTACGGTTCTCGTAGCGCGCATTCATCGTATACTCGTTCGTCAGCTCGCCGGCCTTCTCGGTCGAATACGTCAGCGTAAACGACAGCGTTGCCGTGACGCTGCCCTCGGCAGAGGATGTGATATCATAAGAGATGCCGTGCACGCCGATTGCATCGTAAATCTGTGTATACTTGTCCACAAATTCCTGATACGAGATCATGGCCGCTGCGCCCTCAGTCGGTTCGCCGGACGTGTTCTTCAGCGAGTCCGAAATCAGGTCAAACGCCGCGCCGTAGGAGCCTTCGGTCACGTACGCCAAAAACTTCTGACAGATATCCGTACCGCCGCGCGGCGCGCCGGCGCATCCCGTGGTCAGGACGCTCCCCGTCAGAGTCAATATGCATAACATCAAACAAACGATTCTTTTCAAGCGCTTCTCTCCGATCGCAGATGGTTTCCCCTTCGTTGCGGACAGCGTATTAAGCTGCACTTTAACAGATAGCATTATAACAGACTTTCGGAATTTGGGAACCTTTTTCGGCGCTTGTTTTCAAAAAAGATGCTTTTTGGCCGCATTTTTGCGTAAACTGTCCCATGGATATTGTCTTTTTTGCATTGATTGCCATCGGCATTTTCGCAGAGCTGTTCACCAAAGGCGGCGATGCGGTGCTCGCTTCGCTGATCGGAGGCGCGCAGACCGCCGTGCAAAACGGAATCACAATGGCAGGCGGGATGCTGTTTTGGATGGGCATGTTCGGCATCCTCGAAAAGACGCCTTTGATGCGCAGGCTTTCCAAGGCGCTTCGGCCCGCCATCCGATGGCTGTTTCCGGATGCGGGGGACGCTTCCGGCGCAATCGCTCTGAATCTTTCCTGCAACATGCTCGGGCTCGGCAACGCCGCTACGCCGTATGGGCTCGAGGCCATGCGGCTCATGGAGGCGGAGAATCCGAAAAAAGGCGTCGCGACCGACAGCATGTGCGTTTTGCTTGCCGTGAACGCTTCGTGCCTTGAGCTGTTTCCGGCAACGCTGCTCGGCCTCCGGCAGAGCTTCGGAAGCACACAATCCGCCGTCGTCGTGCTTCCCGTGCTGCTTTCCTCCGCGTGCTCTACCGTCCTGACCGTGCTGCTGTGCCGCGTCTGTACCCGAAGATGAGCGCCATCGTCCCGATCGGAATCGTTTTGCTGCTGCTGTATGCGGTGCTTTGCCGTGTACGCATCTTTTCCGCATTTTTGGAAGGCGCAGAACGCGCGCTTTTGCTGTTGAAGAAGCTGATCCCTTGCCTTGCCGGGATGCTCGTTGCGATTACCGTGTTCCGGGACAGCGGCGCGCTCGACGCCCTGACCCGGATTCTGCGTCCGGTTACCGACGCGCTCGGCGTGGACGCGCGTCTGCTGCCGTTGATTTTGATGCGTCCGCTTTCGGGCAGCGCTGCGATCGCCGTCCTCTCCGACCTGTTCACGGAGTACGGGCCGGATTCTGTCGTCGGCAAAACGGGGAGCGTTCTGCTCGGCGCATCCGAAACGCTGCTGTATTCGCTTGCGCTGTACTTCGGATCGGTCGGTATCCGCAAAACGCGCTTCGCCGTGCCGCTTGCGCTGTTCGCGTCGATCGTTTCCGTCGTGGCAGGCCTGGTGTTTTCCCGATTGTTTTTCGGATAACCTCCATGCGGTTTTTCCCGAATGCGCTTGTTTTTTGCCGTTTGCTATGCTATGATGAAAGAGAGAAACACACCTCGGAGGAATCGGTATGGAAATGAAGTTTTATATCTGCGAACACTGCGGCAACATCATCGCAAAGGTGAAGGATGCCGGCGTTCCCGTGGTCTGCTGCGGTCAGAAGATGAAGGAAATCGTCCCCGGAACGACGGATGCTTCGGTTGAAAAGCACGTCCCGGTCTGGGAAGTGAAGGACAATCGGGTGACCGTAACCGTCGGCGCCGCCGAGCATCCGATGCTGCCCGCGCACTATATCGAGTGGATCGCAATTCAGACGACAGCCGGCAATCAACGCAAAGCGCTCGTGCCCGGTCAACTGCCCAAAGCGGTCTTTGCGCTCTGCGAAGGGGAAGAGGTCGTCGCCGTTTACGCCTACTGCAATCTGCACAGCCTCTGGAAAGCATAATCCGATTTTTGAACCGACAAATCGGGGAGGGGATCAGCCCCTCCCGATGCATCTATGGAACAAACGACATTTTTTGAAACCGACGCTTCCCGTCCGCTTGCGGCACGATTGCGTCCGAATACGCTCGAGGAGTTTGTCGGGCAAAAGCACTTGATCGGGGAAGGCAAGATCCTGCGCCGCCTGATCGAGAGCGACCGCATTTCCTCCATGATCTTCTGGGGACCGCCGGGCGTCGGGAAAACGACGCTTGCGCGCATCATCGCGCATTCGACGAAGGCAAAGTTCATCGATTTTTCCGCGGTCACAAGCGGCATTAAGGAAATCCGGCAGGTCATGCAACAAGCGGAGGACAATCTGCGCTTCGGGGAAAAGACGATCCTGTTCGTCGACGAGATTCACCGGTTCAACAAGGCACAGCAGGACGCGTTTTTGCCGTTTGTTGAAAAGGGCAGCATCATCCTGATCGGCGCAACGACCGAAAATCCTTCCTTCGAGGTCAACGGCGCATTACTCTCGCGCTGCAAGGTGTTTGTGCTGCAATCGCTTTCGCAGGACGACTTGGTCGGTCTGCTCGAACGCGCGCTCAAAGATCCGCGCGGCTTCGGCACGCTGCACGTGAATTTCCCACAGAACCTGTTGGAAACAATTGCGGGCTTCGCAAACGGGGACGCGCGCACCGCACTCTCCACGCTCGAGATGGTTGTGTTGAACAGCGATCTTGACGGGGATACCGTTACCGTCACAGAGGAAAGCGTTGAGCAAAGCATTTCCAAAAAATCGCTCCTGTACGATAAGAACGGCGAAGAGCATTACAACCTGATCTCCGCTCTGCACAAATCGATGCGCAATTCCGATCCCGACGCGGCCATTTACTGGCTTGCGCGTATGCTCGAAGCCGGGGAGGATCCGCTTTACGTGGCGCGGCGCATCGTCCGATTCGCAAGCGAGGATGTGGGTTTGGCTGACCCGCGCGCGCTCGAAATCTGTGTTGCGGCGTATCAGGCCTGTCATTATATCGGAATGCCCGAATGCACCGTGCATCTGACGCAGGCGGTCACGTACCTTTCCCTCGCGCCGAAGTCGAATGCAATGGAAACGGCCTATAACGCCGCGCGGGACGACGCGTTGAAGATGCTTGCCGAGCCGGTTCCGCTGCACATCCGCAACGCGCCGACGAAGCTGATGAAGAACCTCGGCTACGGCAAGGGGTATCAATATGCACACGATTATGCGGACAAGATGACCGCGATGCAGTGTCTGCCCGATTCGTTGGTGGGCAGAACGTATTACCATCCGACGGATCAGGGGCTCGAAACCCGCTTCAAGGAGCGTCTGCAGCAGATCAAGGACTGGAAAGACTCCCATCGGAAGGAATGACCTCCTTCCATCAAAAAACATCCGCCGGTCGGCGGATGTTTTTTGGTTCAATGGGTTGGATCGCGTTCGGTCCTCACTTCTCTGCCTCCGCTGCGGATGCGATTGCGGATTGAATCTTCTCGGTCAGGTTCGCGTCCTGCATCCGATACGCCTGCAGGATGCACGCCTTCACCGCATCGGCATTGGAGGACCCATGCCCCTTGACTACGAGCTTCTTGCAGCCGAGCAGAACGCTTCCACCGTAGCTGCGATAGTCCATAAACTTCTTTTCCTCGTCGAACATCCGTTTCATCAGCAGCGCGCCGATCTTATACAGCGTGCGCGAATAGATGTCCCGTTTGAGCTTTTTCAGCATTTCGAGGCATGCGCCCTCGGTGGACTTGATCAGCACGTTTCCCGAGAACCCATCGCATACGACGAGATCGTATTTTCCGCTGAGCAGGTCGCGGCTCTCCATGTTCCCGACAAAATGAATGCCCTTGAGCGTTTCGAACACCGGATATGCCTCCTTGCGGAGCTCATCGCCTTTTTCGGCCTCAGCACCGATGTTCAGCAGCGCGACGCGCGGCCGCTCGATCCCGTACGCACATTCGAGGTACAGGCTGCCCATCAAGGCAAACTGTGTCAGCAGCTTGACGTTGACGTCCACATTGGCGCCGCTGTCGCACACACCGACGATTCCGCCGGCCATCGTCGGCAGCAGCGGGCAAAACGCGGGGCGTTTCACCCCGTGAATGCGCCCGATCCGAAGCGTCGCCGCCGCGACGAGCGCGCCCGTCGATCCGACCGTGACGAGTCCGTGCAGGGTTTCATCCGTGCGTACCAACTCGACCGCTTTCATCAGGGAGCTATCGGGTTTTTGTTTGATCGCAACCGTCGGCGTTTCATCGCAGCCGATCACGTCCGGCGCATGAACAACCGTCAGCCGTTTCCGATCGACCGGTTTATCCTTCAGCACGGCTTCGATCCGCTCCGCATCGCCCGTCAGAACAAGCGAAAGATCGGGCGTTTCGGCCAACGCAAGCAGCGCGCCGTTTACGTTCGCCTCGGGGCTGTGATCGCCGCCGAAGCAATCGAGCACCAATCGTACCATCTCAATCCTCCAGCACTTTGACAAACGAGCGGCGGCGTTTATGCTGTACCGCCTTGAACCGCTTCCACTGGTTCTGGATCGCGTAATTGTCCTCAAGATTCAGGTTCGTTTCCGCGTACTCGACGCCGTCCTCCCGCAGCATCTTCTCGAGCGCGGCGGAGATCGCAACGCTGATGCCGCGGTTCGCCCATAGCGGGTCGATGCCGATCAGCCCGAGATCGATGATCTTCGGATGCTTGATGGCCCAAAGCAGCCGGACGAGCGCCGCCGGCGTGAGATGTCCGCGCGAGGGCTGCACCGCCTTCGCGATCGACGGGAAGCAAACGCCGAGGCAAACGAGGTTATCGTTCTCATCGAGCAACACCGCCACATGATCGAGGTCGATGATCAGCCGGAAATTATCGATCATCAGCTTTTTCATGCCATCGGTAAACGGAACCGTTCCGTACAGCTTGTCATACGACTTATCGATCAGCTCAAACAGCGGGTCCGCGTAACGATTGATGAAATCGTTGACATTCTTCGCCGGTCCGAAATGCAGGTTGTATCGCGCCATCAGCTTTTCGGTGACGCGTGCGAGCGCGCCGTCGTTCTTCTCCGGCGGATAAATCTTGCTCTCCGTCCAGTCGACTTCCTTCCCGTAGCCGCAGTTTTCGATCAGCTTCTGATAATACGGTGCGTTGTACTGTTCCTCAAAGGTCGAAAGCTGATCGAACCCTTCAATCAGGAGGCCTTCCCGTTCGAGGTCGGAGAACCCGAGCGGACCGCAGATCGTATCCATCCCGCGGGCCTTTGCCCAGGCCTCGACTGCGCCGAACAGCGCATCGGCAACCGCCTGATCGTCGATTGCGTCGAACCGCGTGAACCGCACGCGTTTTTCGTTGTATTTTTCGTTCGCAGCCTTCTGGAGAATACCGGAAATTCTTCCGACCATCTTACCGTCACGATAGGCATTGTAATAGACGGCTTCACAGGTGTCGTTGTAAATATAGTCCTTGCGGAAAATCTTCTTCTCATCGCCGTACAGCGGCGGAACAAAATACGGATTCCCCCGGTACAGATCGAGCGGGAAGTTCAGAAACTCCCGCTGCTCGCGCTTTGTTTGCACTTCTTTGACGGTAATCATCGGTTTTCCCCCTCGGAAAAAAGCTTATCTGTGTTTTGCGTGGAAGCAGATGCCGACGCCGTTGGGGCCGCAATGGCCGCCGGTCGTCGGGTTTACGGGAACGATCATCAGATCGATGTCCTCCCCGTACCGGACCTTCAGCATTCCTGCAACCTCGTTCGCGATTTCCGGCGCATCGGTGTGACCGACGATCACGCGGTGGTCCCGCACATCCTCACCGAGCTCCTCGACGTACTGCAGCATCCGGTTGATCGCGCGCTGACGACCGCGCTCCGATCCGATCGAAACCATCTTGCCCTCGGTGTTCATATAGATGATCGGGCGAACGCCGATCAGCGTGCCCATCATTGCGGCGAGCCCGGAGACGCGGCCGCTGTGCTTGAAGAACTTCAGATCGTCGGCAAAGAAGTAGATCGCAAACTTGTCCACTTCGGTCTTTGCCCAATCCAGAATCTCTTCGACCGACTTCCCCGCCTTGACCATATCGCCGACCTCCAGCACGATCGCAAGGCTTATAATCGTAATGCCCTTGGTGTCGATGTCATAAAACTTGCGCTCCGGATACCGTTTCAAAAGCTCCGCAACCGCCTGATCCATGGCGTCGAACGTTGCGGTCATCGCGCGCGAAAAATGCACGTACAGGATATCGTCGCCGTTCGCAAAAACCGGCTCGAAGACTTCCAGGTACTTTTCGCGGCTGATCGCGCTTGTGTTCGGCAGCGCGCCCGCTCGAAGCTGATCATAAAAGCCGTGAACGTCGAACACATCGAAATCCTCATACGGATAGACGGTCTTTCCGTCGATCGCGTACGGCATGCTGATCAAGGAATAACCGTATTGTTCGGCAAGTTCGGGGGTGACATCGCAATCGGTATCGGTAAACAGTTTCAGCATAGGGGCCTCCTCATTCCAAAATCATAATATAGTCGTAAATCGGCTGCCCGCCTTCGAGCAGGATTACTTCCGTCATCGGATGCGCCTTTTCCAGCGCGGTGCGAATCTCCTCCGCTTCGTTTGCTTCAGCGTCCGATCCGCGCACAAGCAGCAGGATTCCGAAATCATCGGCGTCAAGCGCGTTCGCAAGCGTCAGCGCGGATTCCTTGGGATCGGGCGAATCGGAATAGATCACGCCGCTCGAGAACCCGATGTAATCGCCCTCCCGGACGGAGATCCCGTCGCGCTCGGTCGTGCGGCTCGCCTTGGAAACCGTTCCTTCCTTCACGCTGAGCATGATCGAAATCGCATCGTTCGTGATCGAATCGATGTCCTTGGATGCGGTATCGAGCAGCGACAGCGCCGCATAGCATTCCGCGATGTTGTGGCTCGGGAGAACGACGATTTTTGCGTCGTCATACAGCGAAGCAGCCTGCTGCGCGGTCAGGATGATGTTGCTGTTGTTCGGAAATACGAGAATCGTATCGGCGTTAATCTCGCGGAACGCATTGAGGAAGCTCTCCGCGCTCGGGTTCATGCTCTGTCCGCCGTCCACGACCGCGTCTGCGCCGATCGAAAGGAACGTTTCGCGGATGCCCTTGCCCGCCGCCACGGCGACAACCCCGACGGCCTTGTGCGGCTTGCGCTTTTTCGAGTAATTGTTGCGAATCGTCGTTTCATGATGCTGCAGCATCATGTTTTCGATTTTCATCGTCAGAAACTCGCCGAACCGATGGCACTCCGCAAGCACCTTCTCCGGCGTCATCGTATGGATATGCACCTTCAGAATGCTCCCGTCACGGAATGCCACAACCGAATCGCCGTTCGCAATCAGCCAATCGATCAGCGGCTTTTCATCAAACGAAGCGACGGAGCCGACCTTCGCCGTCTGAAACCGGAGCAAAAATTCGGTACAGAACCCGAATTCGAGCGTTGAATCTTCGGTGAATGAATTCAGATCGACGCGCGCGGCCTGCGCAGCAGGCGCGTCGTTCGTTTCAAACGTTACCCCGCGCAGCGCGTCCTGCATGCCTTCAGCGATATAAACGAAGCCTGCGCCGCCGGAATCGACCACGCCCGCCTCCCGCAAAACGGCAAGCAGCGTCGGCGTACGGTCCAGTGACGCGCGCAGCTCCGTTAAGAAATCATCAAAATAGGATTCAAAATCGGATTCCGGAACAATGCGTTCATTGGCATATCGCACCGCATCCGAATAGACCGTTAAAATCGTACCTTCCACCGGCGTCTGAACCGCGCTGTACGATTCCTTTACTCCGCGCTCCATTGCCTTGGCAAACGTTGCAAGGTCCGCGGTTGTCACGCCCTCGAGGCCCTTCGATATGCCCGCGAAAATGCGGGAAAGAATCACGCCCGAGTTGCCGCGCGCGCCCAGCAGCATGCCGCTTGCAATGCGGTTCGCCGTCGGCGCAAGGTCCTCGTCGGCGCTGCCCGCAACCGCAGAGTAGCCCGCATCGATCGTCATGAACATATTGTCACCGGTGTCCCCGTCGGGAATCGGAAAAACGTTCAGTTCATTGACGATAACGCGATTGTTCTTCAGTCGTGCGGCGCCGCCCTCCACCATGTGCGCAAAGAGCGCGCCGTTCAAAAGTGTCGTCTCCATATAGTCCCCTTCCTCAAATCAGACGATAAACGAGGTCATCCCGCCTCGGACCAGCAGCGTTACCTGCTTGGAAATCTCTTCGAGCGATTGCTGCATACCCGCCTCGATCCAATCCCGATAGACCGAAACGATTCCGCTTGTCAAAAACTCCGCATACAGCTTTGCGTACCGTTTCTTCGAAGGTT
>ONLX01000060.1 GCA_900318765.1 uncultured Eubacteriales bacterium | reverse complement strand
ATTTCTTCTGGTGGGGTTAGTTGGGCTCGAACCAATGACCTCCACGATGTCAACGTGGCGCTCTAACCAACTGAGCTATAACCCCAAGCGCTATTTTATTATACACAATCGCGCTGAAATTGCAAGAGTTTTTTTCAAATTTCCGGATTTTCTTTTCTAAGGGGCGGCAAAAAGCCCCACCGTTCGGGCATTTTCCCGGCAAGATTTTTTCGAACCCGCATCGCAGCCTCCAGAATCAAAAGCCCGAGCACGGACGCGGCCGTTCCCGCCTCCGAGCCGATCGGCACGGTCGCGTAGCCGAACAGGAACCGGTCCGAGATCGCCGTGCACGCCCCGACGAGCAGCGGCGCAGCCACAAGGAGCAATCGCTTTCCGCCCGCATCGAGCCCGCCCGCAAGGCACAGCAGCAGCGCAGGAACAAGTTCCCATGCCGCAAGCAGCGGCAAAAGCGGAAACCATTCGCCGATCTGCCACCCACTGAGCCCGGCCGCAAGTGCATAGATGCCGAGCCGGATCGGGTGCCGGGTGCGCCATCCGATCAGCGCAAGCAGCGCCAGCAGCGCATCCGCAGGACACAGCGAGATTCCGCGTTCCGCGATTACCGGGATTCGCGACGCGATCAACAGCAGCCCCAGGGCAAGCGGCGCGTGCCATTCCTTTTGGACGCCGAACGGGTGCGACGGGAACCATCCGCCCGCCGTGAGCAGCAGCGCTATGAGGATCAGAACCGTTGCGTGCATACAAAATCACATCCTTCCTTTTGGGATAGGATGTGAATCTCCGATTCGATTTATCCGCTATTTTCGACGGACGCCGTCGGCATACACCGCGATGATGTCCGGCTCCTTGGCAAGATACACCGCGCGTTCGAACCGTTCCGCGATCGTGAGCCGGTCGATATCCCCCCATGCGCGGTCGTCGATCACAACCGCGTGCAGCCGTTTTCCGATCGGGAACCCGGGCGCGTGCCCAAAGTACGCAGCCCCGGCCGTTGTGCCGAGGTAAAACGCTTCGGCCACCGTCAAAAACGGCGTCTGCCAATCGGTCTCGATGCGCTTGATCTTTGAGGCGCGGATCGTCATCTGCATGACTTCGAGCATATTGAGCTGCGCCCCGCCCGCGATATCGCTGCCGAGCGCAACCATCGTCCCCTCCTCCAAAAGGACGCGCACCGGCGCAATCCCGCTCGCAATGTTGATGTTCGAATCCGCGCAATGCACCGCGGTCACCCCGTAGTCGCGCATGGCCTTCCGCTCGATCGCGTCGCTGTAAACGCAGTGCGCCATCAGCGTGCCGGGCTTCCAGAGCCCCGCTTTGGCGTACGTCTCCCAATACCGTTCGCAGTCCGGCGCGAGCTCCTTCACCCACGCGATCTCGCTCCGGTTCTCGGAAAGATGCGACTGCACGGGCAGATCGGATTCCTTCGCAAGGTCCCCGAGCCAGCGCATCAGCCGATCGGAACACGACGGCGTGAACCGCGGCGTCAGGATCGGGCGGACCCGGGTAAACCGCTCGCAAGCCTTCAGCCAGCGCAGCGTCTCGCGCTTGCTCTCTTCGGTGGATTCGGTGTAATACGCCGGGCTGTTGCGGTCCATGCTGACCTTGCCGACCAACCCCGAGATGCCTGCGCGCTCCAGTTCCTCCATAAGGATCAGCGTTGCGTCGGTATGCAGCGAGGAGAACATCGAAACCCGCGTCGTGCCGTTTCGGATCAGCGCATTTGCAAGCGTCCGGTACACCGCGCGCGCATAGTCCGGATCGGCGAATCGCGCCTCGGTGCGGAACGTGTACCGCTCGAGCCAATCGAGCAGCGGCAGGTCCATGCCCATGCCGAGCATCGGGTACTGCGGCGCGTGCAGGTGCAGATCCGTGAACGCGGGCAGAATCAGCGCATCGTGAAAATCGTCGATCGGATCGTCCAAAAACCGTTCGGGCAACGCGGAAAACTGCCCGGTCACGATCCCATTCTCCGTAACCAGATACGCATGCTCCGCCGTTTCGAGCGCGCCGAGCGCGGGAGCGTATACCAAGTTTCCGTGAAGAACCCGTCTCATCGTCACGCCTCCGTTTTTCGGTCTACGTCGGTCAGTTCCCGTTCCTCTGTCGCGATACAGGTCACGCGGTCCGCATGACGCCGGATCACCGCGCTCCCGCCGACGTCCCCCGTCAGCAGGCAAAGCTCCTCGAGGCAATCCGCCGGAAACAGCACCGGGTTCCCGGGGATTCCGTTTGCGACCGGCCGCACGATCCGGCCCGGGTCCGAGGCAAAGCGCTCCAGAATGGTTTGCACCGTCCCTTCCGTCAGATACGGCTGATCCGAAACCGAGCAGAGCACCCCGTCCGGCTGCGCAGTCCGGGCCGCTTCCACGCCGAGCCGCACGCTTTGGGACTGCCCGTCCTTTGGGCGCGGATTGATTACAACGCGATAGCCGAGTGTCTCTGCCGCGTCCGCAAAATCGATCCGATCGGGCGAGAGCACGACCGTTTTGGAAACGAACGGCAGCCCGGCATACAGCCGCAGCGCGCGCAGAAGCATCGGTTCGCCGTCGGAAAGAGAACGCAGTTTATCGCTGCCGTAGCGCAGGCTCCGGCCCGCCGCCAGTACGACAAGCGCAACGCGCGCACTCATTTTCTCGGCCGCTCCGAGCGGTTGCGGAACACGAATTTTCCGCAATTCGGACGGATCAGTTCCCCATCCTTTACAACCAACTCCCCGCCGAGCAGCACGTCACGCGTTTTGCCGAGCACCATCATGCCCTCGAACGGCGAATTGTCGCAATTGTGCAGATTCGTCCGGTACGAAATCGTATGCGGCGCGTCCGGATCGAACACGACGATGTCCGCGTCGCTGCCCTCCATAAGAACGCCCTTCTTTGGATACATGCCGAAAATGCGCGCGGCGTTTTCCGAAAGGAGCGCCGCCATGCGCTCCGGATCGATGTATCCGGTTTTCACCGCCGCGGTATAAACGATCTCCGCGCGGTTCTGAATGCCCGCGCCGCCGTTCGGGACCTTGGCAAAGTCGCCGTTTCCGGTCGCTTTCTGGGCCATCGTAAACGAGCAATGGTCCGTTCCGATGAAGTCCACCGTCCCGTCTTTGAGCGCGTTCAAAAGCGCCTCCCGGTCGAACGCATGGCGCAGCGGCGGAGACATGATGAACTTCTCCGCGTCCGGCGCGTTATACAGCTCCTGATCGAGCACAAGGTACTGCGGGCACGTTTCGACGTATACCTCCACGCCCCTGCCGCGCGCGTTCTCGACCTCTTCGAGGCTCGCCTCGCAGGAAAGATGCACGACCCACGCGGGCGCGTCCGCAAGATACGCGGCTTTCATCAGCGTCGAAACCCCTGCCGCTTCCACGGCGTCCGGCCGCGATTCGGCATGCGCCATCGGGTCAAACCGGCCGGCCTTGTGCAGCTCGTCGATGCGCGCGTTCAGAAGATCGAAGTTTTCACAATGCACGCCGATCAGGCAGTCCTTCTCCTCCGTGAACCGGAGCGCGTCATAAATCATGCCGTCGTCCACGCGCATGTTCGGATACACCATATACATCTTGAACGAGGTCACGCCCTGCTCGATCATGCGGTCGATCTCCGCCTTGCGGTCGTCATTCCACTCGGAGACCGCAAGATGGAAGCCGTAATTGCAGCTGCTCTTGCCATCGGCCTTATCGTGCCACTTTTCCAATGCGTCCTGCATCGTCATCCCGCGATCCTGCGTCGCAAAATCGAGCACGGTCGTCGTGCCGCCGACGACGGCAGCGCGCGTGCCGGACGCAAAATCGTCCGCCGTGCTCATCGTGGCAAGGTCCAGATCGAGGTGTGTGTGCGTATCGATGAATCCCGGGAACACATAGCAGCCCGCCGCGTCAATCACGCGATCGGAGGGCTCGTCAATCTGCGGCGCGATGCGGCGGATGATCCCATCCTCACACAGCAGATCGGCCTTTTGCCGCCCGTCCGCATTCACAAGCGTTCCGTTTCGGATCAACGTTCTCATACCACGAAATCCTCCCTTTCTTGATGGTTCCAGTATAGCATGCAAATGGTCGCTTCGCAACGGATTTGTATCAAAATTCTTTTTTCTGCCTTACTTATTTTTTACGAAGGTCTTCCCTTTGCCGTAATTCTATGCTATACTGATCGTGAGTTGAAGTGTACAAAGGAGGCAGTTATGGTCGTTGGAAACAGCGAAACCCGTCTGGACGGGTACGACAAGGTCACCGGCCGCACCAAATACTACGAGGACCGGATGCCGATGGATGCGCTGTATGTTCGCATCCGGCATGCCGACCGGGCGCACGCGATCGTGAAGCGGGTCGATACGTCCCGCGCGGAGGCGATCCCGGGCGTTGTGAAGGTGCTGACGTGTTTTGACGTGCCGGATCTTCCGTTCCCGACGGCGGGACATCCGTGGTCGATGGATCCCGGGCATCAGGACGTGGCGGACCGGCTGCTTCTGAACCGGCATGTGCGGTACTGGGGGGACGACGTTGCGGTCGTCATCGCCGAGGACGAGGTTGCCGCCGCGCAGGGCGTGCGGGCAATCGCGGTGGAATACGAGGATCTCCCGTTCGTTCTCGATCCGCAGGAGGCCATGCAGCCCGGCGCGCCGACGCTGCATGAAGCGTTCCCGGACAATGTGTTAAAGCATACCAGTTCAAGGCTCGGCAGCTACGCGGAAGCGATTCAGGCCGATGGGCTATTACGAGTCGAAGGCTGGTACGAAACGCCGACCGTGCAGCACGCGCACATCGAAAATCACGGCTGCTTTGCCTACATGGAAAACGGGCGCATTGTCGTCGTATCCTCAACACAGATCCCGCACATCATCCGCCGCGTCGTCGGGCAGGCGCTCGGCCGTCCGTGGGCGGATATCGAAATCATCAAACCGTATATCGGCGGAGGGTT
>ONLX01000010.1 GCA_900318765.1 uncultured Eubacteriales bacterium | reverse complement strand
TACATCGTTGCCGAGATTACCGATGCGGACGGCAACGTGCTTTTGGAGAATCAGCGCACGGTGGTGCGGCGCGTCATCTCGCCGACCACTTCCGATCTTGTGCGCTCGATGCTGCAGAATGTCGTTGAAAACGGCAGCGGTAAGAACGCGCAGGTTTACGGGTATACGGTCGGCGGCAAGACCGGTACCTCGCAAAAATATGAGGAAGACGGCTCCGTTTCGTCCTCCCGGCTGATTGCTTCGTTCATCGGGTTCGCGCCGGTCAACGATCCGCAGTTCGTCTGCCTGATCGTTGTGGATGAGCCGAAAGTTCCGTCGGTATACGGCAGCACGGTCGCCGCGCCGTTTGTGCAGCAGGTGCTCGCCGCGTCGTTGTCGATGATGGGCGTTACGCCCGATAAGAGCAATACCTCCGCGACGGTTCCGAACGTTGTGAATATGACCGTCTCGGAAGCGGTGAGCGCATTGCGAGAAGCGGGACTCACGGCTACGTACCTCGAATCGGAGGAAAACTCTTTGGTTACCGCACAGGCGCCGCGCAGCAATGTGACGGTCGTGCGCGGAAGCAATGTCGTTCTGTATTCGAATGGCTACTCGTTCTTCAACAGTGAGGTCAGCGAAGAAACCGAACTGGTTGAAGTGCCGGATGTGGTGAATAAGGGTCTCGAGGATCGCATCATGGCGCGCGATCGGCTTGAGGCCGCAGGACTGGTGATCGATTACGATCCGAACGCATGCGTCGGCTATGCCGTTTCGCAGTCGTATCCCGCAGGACAGAAGGTTCCGCGCGGAACGGTCGTCTACGTCACATTTGAAGTAAAAGAATGATGCAGGAAGTTGGAAAGAGAGGCTTTTGGGGGCATGAAAGTATCGGTGATCGCGCAGGAGCTCGGCGCAACGTTTACGGGCGAAGACGTGGAAATCACTTCCATCACATATGATTCACGGAAAGTCAGCGAAGGCTGCCTGTTCTGTTGCCTGGTCGGACTGGTGTCCGACGGGCATACGTTTGCCGCGCAGGCGGCGGACAAGGGCGCTGCCGCGCTGTTGGTCGAGCGGATTCTGCCGATCGATCGTCCGCAGATTCTTGTTCCGGACGGGCGCAAAGCGATGGCGTTGGCTGCGGCATGCATCTACGGGCATCCGGAGCGGGAGATGGTTTTGCTCGGTGTGACCGGAACGAACGGCAAAACGAGCACAACGTACATGGTCAAGTCGATCGCAGAACACGCCGGCAAAAAGGTCGGCCTGATCGGAACGATTCAGAACATGATCGGGGATGAAGTGATCGAAACCGGGCGGACAACGCCGGAATCGGCGGACTTATTTGCGTTGCTTCGCCGCATGGCGGATGAACAGGTGGATCTGTGCGTCATGGAGGTGTCGAGTCACGCGCTTGCGCAGGATCGCGTATACGGGATTCCCTACCGGGTCGCGCTGTTTACGAATCTCACGCAAGATCATCTCGATTATCACAAAACGTTTGAGAACTATCTGAATGCAAAGAAGCAGCTGTTTTCGCAATGCGATATCGCGATTATCAATCACGATGATCCGCACGCCGAGCGCATCATGGACGGGTTGGTCTGCCCGATTTATACGATCGGCATTCACACGCCGGCGAGCTACAACGCCTCGAATATTGACATCCGCACCTCCGGGGTTCGGTTCACGCTGCGAACCGCAAAGGGAGAAACGACAACGATCACGCTCCACATCTCCGGTCTGTTCTCGATCTATAACGCGATGGGCGCAGCCGCCATGATGCAGCAGGCGGGCTTTGGGCTCAAGGAAATCACGGCAGGGCTCGAAGCGTTGTCCGGCGTGGCGGGCCGTTTGCAGTCGGTGAACACCGGCGATCGCGGGTTTTCGGTCTACGTGGATTATGCGCATACGCCCGATGCGCTTGAAAATGTTCTGACGACCGTACGCGGGTTCTCAACCGCGCGGGTCATTGCGCTGTTCGGCTGCGGCGGCGACCGAGACCGCGCCAAGCGCCCGTTGATGGGCGAAATCGCCGGTCGCCATTCGGATTACGTAATCGTTACAAGCGACAATCCGCGTTCCGAAAATCCGGACGCGATCATTCGATCGATCGAGGATGGCGTCAAAAAGAGCGGCACGCCGTATGTCATGATTACGAATCGGCGCGAAGCGATCGGCTATGCGCTCGATATGCTTGACCCGCACGATATTCTTGTGATTGCCGGAAAAGGGCATGAAAACTACCAGGAAATCAACGGCGTCAAATATCATTTTGATGACAAAGAGGTCGTAGAAGAACTTCTGCGGGAACGCGAATGATGTATGCCGTTTTGTACCGTTCCCTGCTCGCGCTCTTGACCGCTTTCTTCATGGCCGCAGGCCTCGGAATCGGCTCCGTTCCGGTTTTACGCTCCGTCTGCTTCGGCTCGGAGAACGGAAAGAACAGCGGCAATGCCCAAAAAGGCATTCCTTCGATGGGCGGTGTGGTGATTCTTGCGGCGGTGCTGCTGGCTTCGCTGCTTTGGGGGCGGGACAGCTATGCGCTGCTCCTCGTCGCGCTGCTGATGACCGGGCTCTTTGGGCTGCTGGGCTTTGCGGACGATTTTATCGGGACGCTGCGCAAAACACATATGGGGCTGCTGCCGTGGCAGCGGCTCGCCGCGCAGATTGTTCTTTCGATCGGATTTGCGGTTCTGCTGTATCGGACGGACGGCTTTTCCGGAATGCTGTGGCTTGACCGTCTGAGCATCGGCTGGCTTTACCTGCCGTTTGCCGCGCTTGTGATTTTCGCGACGGTCAACGCCGTTCATCTGACGGACGGAATCGACGGGCTCGTTCCGCATGTTTCCGGGATTTACGCGCTGTTCATCTCCGCGCTGCTCTGCATGGCGGTGCTTTGCGCGCCTGTCTCGACATCGCCGGATCGGCTGCTGAATCTCTCCGCGCTGTCGGTCTTTGCGGCTGCGGCAGCGGGCGGCTGCATCGGATATCTCGTACAGGGGGCATATCCGGCTCGGGTACGGCTCGGCCGCACCGGAACCTATACGCTGGGCGGCGCGATCGCCGCAATGGCTCTGCTCTCGGGGACGGCGCTGCTGCTTCCGTTGATGGGGGTCTGTTTTGTGATCAGTGCGGTCACGCTGATCGTGCAATTTGCCGCAACGCGACTCGGCGCAACTCCCCCTTTCAAGGATGCGCCCTTGCATATGCACCTGAAGCGGATGCGCGCGAACGAATCGCGCATCGTCTCGATGTATGGAATTCTAACGTGCATTTGCAGCGCCGCTGCATTGCTCGTATATTGGTTTTTGAAATAAGGAGGTTTTATGGAACGGCAGAAAACGGCGTTGATCGTCGGAATGGCCAAAAGCGGCATCGCGGCTGCGCGCCTGTTGTATCAGGACAATTACCGCATTATCATCAACGATATGAAGCCCGAAATCAAGGGATTGTTCGAACAGCTCTCGGGCATTGCGTACGAGGTCAAGCTCGGCGCGAACCCGATGGATCTTCTGGACGGCGTGGATCTGCTTGTGCCGAGCCCGATTATCCCGATGACGCGCGCATTTATCGTGGAAGCAAAACGGCGCGGAATCGAAGTCATCTCCGAGATTGAGCTCGGCTATCGGTATTCGAAGGCGGATTTCGTCTGCATTACCGGAACAAACGGGAAAACGACCTGCACCGCTCTGACCGGTGAGCTCTTTAAAGCTGCGGGACGGACGACCTACGTGCTCGGCAATATCGGTATTGCGATTTCGGCGCACGCACTCGATACGAAGAAGGGTGATGTCGTCGTTGCGGAAACGGCGGCGCTGCAGCTCGAAGGCAACAGCCGTTTCCATGCGATTGCGGCAGGTGTTTGCAACATCACGCCCGATCATCTCGATCACTTCGGCACGATGGAGAACTACATCGCTGCCAAAGCAAAGATTTTGGACAATCAGACCGCAGACGATTTCGCAGTGCTGAACTACGATGATCCGATCGTGAAGGATTTTGCGAAGCTGACGTCTGCGAAGGTTCTGTACTTCTCGAGAAAGGAAGAGGTTCCCGAAGGAATGTTCCTGCGCGGAACGACGCTTGTTTACCGGATAAACGGTGAAGAGAAAGAATTGATGGATGCGAACGACATCCGTATTCCCGGAAATCACAATCTCGAAAACGCAATGCTCTGTGCGCTGCTCGCGCTTTCCCAGGGCATCGCGCCGGAGACGATTCAAAGCGTTTTCAAGACGTTCGCGGGCGTTGAGCATCGCATCGAATACGTCTGCACGCGCAGCGGCGTCGATTACATCAACGACTCCAAGGGCACCAATCCGGCTTCGACGGTGCGCGCGATCGAATCGATGAAAAAACCGACCGTGCTGATCCTCGGCGGCTACGATAAGCACATTTCGTTCGACGAGCTGTTTGAAGCGTTTACTCCGATCGTGAAGACTTGCGTTGTGATCGGCGATACGCAGCAGCAGATCCTGGACACGGCCGCGAGATTCGGCTATGCCGATCTTTGCCGCACAGCCGATTCCTTCGGCGCAGCGGTTGACCTTGCGCACGACCTTGCATCGCCGGGCGATGCGGTTCTGCTCTCGCCGGCGTGCGCAAGCTGGGATATGTTTGACAACTATGAACAGCGCGGCAGAGTGTTCAAAGAGATTGCGCGCGAATATGATTGATTCGGGGCCTTACGCGTCCCACATCTGATTCTTCGGAGGCAGTATGGAGCAAAAGCTCAAAAAGCGCAGATTATTTTCGATGTTCGGTCGGTCACAGGGCAGGATGGATTTCTCGATCCTTCTGGTAGTGACCGTGCTTTGCGCGTTCGGTCTTGTCATGATTTTCTCGGCAAGCTACTATTACGCGCAGCATTATTCCGGCGCGAATTATGACGGCTTTTACTACCTCAAGCGTCAGGCGATCTACCTTGCGATCGGATACCCGACGATGCTGCTGCTTTCGATGCTGAACTATCGCGTTATCCGACGCGCCAACTACATTGCACTCGGCATCTCGGTGTTGTTGCTTGTCGCGGTGTTAATCTGGGGACAGAACCTGAATGGCGGAAAGCGTTGGCTGAACATCATGGGTATTTCGATTCAGCCTTCCGAAATTGCCAAGTTCGGTATGATGATCTTCATGTGCGCGTACATGGCCAAGCACCGCAAGGAGATGAAGTCCTTCCGTTACGGGATGCTGCCGATGCTGATCGTGATCGGCCTCGTTGCAGGCCTGATCATCCTGCAGCCGAACATGTCGATGGCCGTTATCGTTGCGTTCATCGGCGTCGTGTTGCTGTTCCTCGGCGGATGCGATATCAAGCCGTTGCTCGTCGTCGGCGTACTCGGTATCATTGCCGTTGTCATCCTGGCGTTTGCGCAGCCGTATCGCGTTGCGCGCATGACCTCGTTCCGCAACCCCGAAAACGATCCGCAGGGCACCGGCTATCAGCTGCTGCAATCCTTCTATGCCATCGGATCGGGCGGACTGTTCGGAAAGGGTCTGAACAACAGCTATCAAAAACTGCTGTATATGACATACGGAGAATCGGACTTTATTTTCGCGATTCTCTGTGAAGAATTCGGGTTCTTCGGCGGAATGCTCATTATCCTGCTCTATGCATGGATCGTATTCCGCGGAATGATGATCTCAATGCGGTGCCGCGATCGGTTCGGCAGCCTCCTGGCCGCCGGTATCTCCATCGTTTTCGGATTCCAGGTTTTCGTCAATGTCGCCGTTGTTACCGGCCTGATGCCGACGACCGGCCAGGCACTCCCGTTTATCTCCGCGGGCGGCACGCAGCTTCTGGTGTTCCTTGCGGCCATGGGCGTGCTGTTGAATATCTCGCGAGATGTGAACCCCTACGACGCATAACGCTCTTTTTTGTCACGTTCCGCCTCGTTCGCGCATAAAATGCAATATCTTTTTTTGAGGATGGTGCATGCTATGGCGAATTGGTTGGTCACGGGCGGAAGACGGTTATCCGGCGAAATCGCCGTTCACGGTGCAAAAAACGCCGCGCTGCCGATTCTGGCGGCAACAATCCTGATTCCGGAGCCGGTGGAACTGAAAAATTGTCCCCCGTTGTCAGATGTGGAGGATATGTGCGCAATTCTGCGATCCCTCGGCGCAACCGTTGTCCGATCGGGCGATACCGTTACGGTCGATACCTCGACGGCAACGCACGGTACTCTGCCCGAAACGCTGTCGCATCGGGTGCGGAGCTCCATCTTTCTGCTGGGCTCGCTCGTATCGCGTTTTTCGGAAGCTTGCGCGCCGTATCCCGGCGGATGTGAGATCGGAAACCGACCGATTGACCTGCATCTGTATGCGCTCTCACGACTCGGCGTATCGTTTTCGGAGGGGGATGGACGGATCTGCGCAAAGGTTAATCGGCTGTCCGGCGCCGTGATCGATTTGGATTATCCCTCTGTCGGCGCAACGGAGAACGCAATGCTGGCGGCAGTCTCAGCAGACGGAGAAACCGTTGTGCGCGGTGCGGCATGCGAACCGGAGATCGTGGATCTTGCGAACTTTTTAAACGCAAGCGGATTCTGCGTGCATGGCGCAGGCACCCCGAATCTTGTGATCGAAGGGCGAAAGGAATGCCGCGGCATCTCGTACCGGATTCTTCCGGATCGGATCGTGACCGGAACCTATTTGATCGCCGGAGCGATTACGCGCGGCAGCGTCCGCGTGGTCCGGACGGATCCAACGTTGATCGGCGCGCTGCTTTCGAAGCTCGAGGCTTGCGGATTCACGGTACGCACGGAACCCGATGCGGTTTCCGTCACGGCAACCGATCGGCCAAAGGAGCTCGTTTCGGTCGAAACACGGCCTTACCCCGCGTTTGCGACGGATCTGCAGGCACAGCTGTTTGCACTGCTGTCGCTTGCGTCAGGCACGAGCGTGATCACCGAACATATTTTTGAGAATCGGTTTCGCCATGCGGCGGAGCTGAAGCGCATGGGCGCGCAAAATGAAATCATCGGACGGACAGCAATTATTCGCGGCGTCCCGTGTCTGCACGGCGCGAAGGTAACGGCTTTCGATCTTCGATGCGGCGCTGCGCTCGCTTTGGCAGGACTTGCTTCCGAGGGCGAGACGGAAATTCTCCACGCCGAGCGCATCGACCGCGGGTATGACCGTATGGATGAGGCAGTCCGCATTCTGGGCGGGCAGATTCTAAGAAAGGAACCATAAGCTTTGGCTAAAAAGCGCGACGACAAGGAACAGATTTCGTTCCGATTCGACCCGAACGCGGGTCAGTCCGTCCCCGAGGACGAACCGGTCATCGACCTGTTCGACGGGGAATCGGATGCCGGCGAAGCGCCCGATCGACCCACCGTGGTCGAAACGGGTACGGACAAGCCGGACGATCCGGCCGAGGAAATGGCGCGGATGTTTGATCGCTACGGGCGCAATATCTCCAAAAAACGGAAGAAGAAAAATCGCTACGGCAAGCGAAAGAATATTTCACCGGTTGCGCCGCGTTCGGTGATGAACGAAACGATTGCCTCCCGCGAATATGAAGCGGCAAAGGAACGTTCCCGGCAGCGTGCGGCGCGACGGGAAGCAAAGGAACGGCGCGAGCGGGAACAGCGGCAGCAGCAGCGGCGGGCACAGCGCGAACGGCTTTTGAAGACGTTGGCGTTCGGCTTGGGCGCGCTTGCGATCTTGCTGTTTGCAGCATGGTTCACCACGCGCATCTCCGAAATCAAGGTCAACCCCGTTGAAGGATACACGGCGGCGGAGCTCGTGACCAAATCCGGTCTGAAAACCGGGCGAAGCATCGTCTTCCAGAATCTGGATGATGCAAAGGCCAACATCGAACAGGATGCGTATTTGCAGGCTTCCGTGCGATACTCCTTCCCTTCCACGATTACGGTCAACGTCGTGCGGCGGAATGCGGCGGCATGCGTTCGTTGGGGTCCGCAGAATGAATACCTGGCGATCATCGATCCGAACGGTGTTGTGCTGGAAGCGGATGCGGAAACCACGCAGGGGCTGATCGTCGCCGAAGGGCTTTCGATCACAACCGCGCAGGAAGGCAAAACGCTCGGTGAAGTTACCGATTTGCAGGTGAACGGGCTCGTCCATATCCTTTCGAAGCTTGTGGAGCTCGATCTGTTGAATCGCTCGCCGCGGCTTGCGCGCATCGATATGAAAGAGCTGATGAGCATTTCGATTTCGACCGAGGGCGCGAATTATACGATTGAAGTTGGGGACACCTCGAACCTCGATACGAAGCTGATCCTTCTGCAGCGGCATTGGAGCGAGATCATGGATCGCGCCGCTCAGTACATTGCAAACGGGTATTCGACCGCAACGATCTACCTTTACAGCAAAGGCGGTATTTCGATCTCCCCCTATGAACCGGGGTACAACTCTGCAATGCAGATCGTTCCGGACTTTACGCTTCCGTCGGACAATCCGAATGAAACGCCCGAACCGGTCAGCCCCGTCGACACCCCCGATCCGAACGAGCCTGCTCCTGCTACGGCAACGCCGGCGCCGACCGTGATGCCACATCAGGGCGGGGAATTCACCGGTTAATCAAATCATTCATCAAAACAGACTGCCCATCCTTTGCGGCAGTCTGTTTTTTATCGTCGCTTCACTTCGATGCGATCCGAGAATACCTCTTTCAGCGCATTGCACAGCCGTTCCTGCGCGCCGCCGCTTTCATCATAGATTACAAGCCGCTGCGGAGCCATGTTGACAAGCAACGTCACTATTCCGTCCGGCGAGGAATCGGCGTATTCGATCATCAATCGATCGTCGTCCATTAACGTGCAGGAGCCGTCCGCGTGAATACACAGCCGAAGCTCTCCCATCCGCGCGCGCTGCGAGCGGACATACGCCTGGAGCGCCTGCATCAATTCCCCGTACTCCTTTTGCACATAGACCTTGCCTGTCGCCTGCTCGACACAAAGCTGCCAGAGCATCAGCACCTCCTGCATCCGAAAATGCAGAAAGCCATCCAAGCAGAGCGCACTGGTTTCCTTCAGGTATTCGATGAGTGCATGCGTTACCGGAGCGCGTTCCTCCCGAAGCCGCGCATTGTATAGGGCATCGGTCAGCACCACACGTTTTTCGGAGAGCGAAAGCGGCATCGCATCGGCCATCTTGGCAAGAACCAGATACTGGAGATCGCGCAGCAGTACCTTTGCGGTCGCTTCCGCCAATGCGCTCGTTCCGCTCTTGGAAATTCGTACGAGCACACCGTCCTCCACAGTATGGATCGATGCCTCCGTACCCGATTCCGACAGTCTGCGTTCGAGCAGCTTTTTCAACGGCACATCATATTCCAGCGTTGTGATTTCCCACGACGGCATACATCTCTCCTTCCAACCCGTTCCTTACTATTCTATGAGCAATCGTGGGTATTGTGTGCCTGAACGAAAGAAATCATGCAAAAACGATCTTCTGCTTTTTATGCAAACTCCCGCCAAAAAGAAAAGGAACCGTGAAGGGATTCACGGTTCCACAAGATCGCGGCTCTTACGAGATCAGGTCGCCCTGGTGCGCGATCAACGTTGCGTCATAAACGCCGTCAACGCGCAGGAACTTATCGACAAATCCGGTTTCGCTGGACTTGACACGAAGCTCCACCGCAAGCTCGATGCCTTCGCGCTGCACGGTCTTGGACTTGACGCGCGCATACGGAATCTGCGCAACCATCGCCTTGACCTGCTTGGATGCCCGCTCCTCATAATGGAGGATCAGCAGATACGGCAGAGACGCTTTCTTCTTCGACGAAGCAAGCGCGAGCATCAATGCGCCGATCAGCAGAACGCCGACAACCGCCGCCAGAACAAATCCTGCGCCGAGCGCAATGCCCTCGCCGATTGCCCAAAACATGAACACGGTATCGATCGGATCCTTGATCGCGGTACGGAAACGCACGATCGAGAGAGCGCCGACCATGCCCAGCGAAAGCTTGAGGTTGTTCGACATGAACAAGATGACCATCGTTGAAACCATCGTCAGCATGACAAGACTCATGTTGAACGTCTTGCTGTAGACGACACCGGAGAACGTGAGCCGGTAGATCACGTAAATGAACATGCCGAGCAAGAACGCAACGATGATGCTCCCGATCAGCGGAACGACCTGGTTCGTCTGGAAGTTAAACAGCTCCAAGAAGGCGGAGCGCAGCGTGCTGAAGTAACTTGTAGATTCCATAATTCCTCCAATTGTTTTGATCCTAATATTTTAACAGTCGTATTGTCTGCAATATAGGTACTTACTGGCCGCACTCCTCTGCGCGGCGTTGAGCTGCAACAGCTCCATCACGTACGATTCAAGGTACGCGTTGAACTTTACCTCTAAGATGCATTGCCCCATGAACTCCGTGGCGGGATAGGTGATCGTATTCGGATCAAACAGATCTACCGAGTACATCCCGGTGCGGATGTTCCGATCGAGCGTAATCCGAACGTCCTCAATCGGATACACGAACGGCTCCCGGTCGTAATCCACAATGACCTTCGGCCGTAAGTGCTTTGTCACCATTTCGCCGTACGCTTCCTTGGCAAAGGGCTCCTTCCTGTGCAGCAGGAATCCGTAAACCCCGGCGCACAGCGCGTTGCATTCGCGTCTCGACAACGTCAGGCTGTCTTTTTTAATGAACTGACCGTTCTTGTGCTTCCGCTCCAGCTTAATCACCTTGTCCGACAGATCATAGATCCGGATGCGCCATTTATCACGATACTCGATGCCGTCGACCTTCTCGATCACAGCCGTATTGAACGGATCGTCAAAATACAGGCTGCGAATGAAGTACCCGCCATCCTTCGCATAGGGATCGGGCCTAAGTGTATTCCGCAAGCGGATCGCAAGCAACTCGGCATCCGCTTCCGAAATGATGAATTTGAGCTCGTGCCGATATCCCGCAGAATTGGGCTTTGGCGTCAATATGCCGTTTTTCACAGTTTGCTCACCCTCCCAAACAGTTGAATCATCTTCTCATCCGTCAGTTTATAGTGCGTATTCTTGTTGATGTAATTCTGGCAATACTTCAGGAAGTAATCCTGGTAGTTATTCGCATAATTGCGAATGTTGTTCACGTGCGAATTCCATCCCTTCACCGAAAGATGGTTGTACGGTTCCCAGCGCTTGAGGTCATACGTTTCCATCTCGAAACGGATGTTTTCCTGCAGTTCATCCACCTTGGCATTGATCTTCTCCGGCGTATAGACGTTGTTGAAGAAGTCCGCGCAATAGTACAGGAAGATTTCAACAAACTGATTGTTCGACAGCAGCGACCGGGCAAGCGTTGTATCGAAGCTGTTGCCTGCGCCGTGTCCCGCCGGATTGAAGTACTTCGAGAAGAAGTCCCTGCGGTAACCGCTTGTTTTGTTGATATCGGTGTTCGGATCCTCACGGTTGAAGGCCCAGCAGAAGTCGTACGGGAGCCAGCGCCACTTATTATCCAGCTCGGTTGAGCGCCACCACTTGATATTGCCGGTATCCGTATTGCCGACGATGATCTCAAACGCGCAATACTGTGCAAAATTCCGCACGTCGACGCGATCACAGACATATTGGTAATCGGCTTCATTCTGCAGATCGCAGTTATGACTGTTGCAGAACGCAATCAGGTCCTTATAATCGCTGAGCGCATTCCCGTCTACATCCGCAACAACGTTGCCGCTTGCCGCTCCGTTTCCGACAAGAATATCAATCGAATCGGTATCCTCAATCCCGAAATGCTGCGCAATGTAGAACTTGCTGACCTTTTCGCGCAGATTGTAAACGCCCCAGTACTCGCCGTTCAGATATACGATGCACTGAATATACGCTTGGTTTGCCATGTCCACGCCCGCATCGTTCAAAAGTCCCAACACCAGGACATCGCGAATCCGGGAAAGCGCTGCATCCTGACCGGAGGCACGAAGCACAAGCGATTTATACCGCGTAAACGGTCGGTTTTCAAAGAACGGATACTCAAGCCACGACGGCCCTACGCCCTTTCGGCCGATCAACGCAATGCCCTTCTGCGCCTTCTTACGGGAGAACGCACCGAAGATTCGGATATTCAGATCGCTCTCAAACAGGACATTCTGGGCGTTGACATCGCAATAGGTGAACGTCGCCGGACGCTCCCACATCTTGCCGCGCATATTGAAGTTCGCCCACGTTCCCATCGTTTCCCTATCCTGGATGATAATCTCCGTCGGGTTGATCGCGGCGCCCTTGCCGGAATAATCGTCTCCCTTGACGTAAATTCCGGTTTTGGTGTTCCAAAGGTTATCCGGATCGGTCACGAGGAAACAAACCGGCAACGAGGTGTTGTGCGCTTCCACCGTCTCCATCTGACCCACAATGATGTAGGTATAGGACTTCGTCACGCTCGGATACTGCGCCCCGCTGTTGGAAAACGTCCGGATGCGAAGCACCGTGTTCTGGGAAATCGGAATCGGGCCGGACACCCGTGTGCTGCTCTCGGTCGGCGTCGTTGCGTCGGTCGTATACGTCGCATACGCTCCTTCGGGAACCTTGACATTCACGGTCTGCACCGAGGAATAGACACCGCTCGGCGTATCCGTCTCAGCCGGTGTGCAGTACGCAGTAAAGCCTGCATTCGGGTTCTGCGCCGCCTCCGTCGGAGAATCGAACAGGACCCATTCTCCGTTCGCATCGCGCCCATAGGAGATGCAGGCGCGGCTTTCGGGAACCGTAACGCGGTCGATCATCGTTCCGTCCGGCTGATACAGATAGATCGTTTCGCCGGAGGACGAAATATCGAAGTTCAATTCATAGCGGCGTTGCTGCTCGGTCGGCGTCGTCTCTCCGTCACGCGGGAGGCTGCCGCTCAGCTGCAGGGCGAGATATCCTTTTGCGGCGATACTCGTTCCGTCAGGAAAAACCCATTTGAGCGGACGGCTCAGATTGTTCGATACCGAATAGCCGGTCAGATCCACCGGATAGTCCGCCTTGTTGTAAATCTCGATCCATGCGCCGTAGTCCGCATCAAACGGCCGGTCGCTTTTGGTCGATTTCGAATACTGATAGATGATATGGTACCCGTTGACGAGCACCTCATTGAACATAATGTCGTGAACGCCCATGCTGCCGTTTTCCGACTTATCAAACAGCGCGTATCCGGCTTCGGTATTCGGGAATCCCGGCGTGATGCGGTCGGTCGGCGTGAACTCGGAGGAAGGATCGAACGAGCCGCCCGGGAATGCACGCGCCATCGAGAAATTCTTCTCCTGCGGGCCGAATTCGATCATGTCGATAATCTTATCTTCCGGCGACGTCAGCAGCAGCGTTTCACCGCTTGCCGCAAGGCCGAAATCGATGCATACATAGCCGTCCACCGGCGCGGTCGTGTTATACACGACGAGGAATTCGTATGCCTGAATCGTAACGTGCCCGAAAGTAAACTTCTTCGGCTTGGTAACATCGTCCGAAAGACCGTAGCCGAAAAGATCAACCGCTGAACCGGAGTTGTTGTATAACTCGATCCAATCGCAATACGTTCCGTCCGGGCAAAGATGCGCGGTACTGTTGCTCGCCTGGAACTCACTGATCCGTACCGCACTCTGCGAAACCGTCTCAACCGTGCCGATCTCGGTGGTCAGCATCTTAGACTGCTCATATGCTGCAATGCCTGCATCCGTATTCGGATACCCGGGAGACGGCGCCTTGTTGGACCAGGTGCCGGTCGACGGATCGTAGCAATATGCAAGACCGGAGTAGGTATCGGCAAGCGAAATCGTCGTGATCGGAACGCCGCCGCCATCGATAAACCGCAATACATCGTCCTTGGACAGCGCAAAGTTGGCGACGTTCTTGAGGCCCGTCTCCTGCCCCGCGCACCAGATTACATAGTATTCGCCCGGTTGCAGGATCGTACCTTCCGGGATAACCCATGCATCGGTCTCACTGTCGGAAAGCCCGTAGCCGGAGATATTGACCGCAGACGAGCTTGTGTTGTACAGCTCTACGTAATCGCTGTACGTTCCCATCGGGTCGCGCACCGCCTGCTTGTTGCTTGCCAGAATCTCGCTGATAATGACTGCCGAGCTCTGTTGCTGCTGCCGGCTCGTCGCTTGCCGGGCATCCTTGCCCGCGCAGTTCAGAATCAGGGAGATGCCGAGCACGATCAGCAACACCGCCGCGATTCCGACGGCCAATACGGCCAGCTTCCGTTTTTGTTTCTTATTCATCGAAAACCCCTTTGTGGCTTACTCGTATTTCTTGATGATATCATACTTTTCGCCGCATGAACAGTCTGGAAAGAAAATTTCACACTTTGTTCCGTTTTGAATCGCATTTATTCGTTCGGATCGCATAATCCTTCACACAAATTTGAAGCTTTGCGTTCCGATTGTCCTGCGGATGGCACGCGCAATGCAGAAGCAGCTGCCGTTTAATCTCGGAAACCGCCGCCGAAGGCGGAATCTGAAGCGTTTCCATGATCTCACGTCCGGTGATGTCCAGCTCGTCCACACTCCAGGGGCAGCCGTCCCACTGCATCTGTTCATATACCGTGCGCCAACGCGTCGCTGCGTACTCGGTCTCATACCCGCTGCCGCGAATGTCCGCTTCGCGCAAAGCGATCAGATCCTCCGTTCCCTGCCGTCCAAGCATGACGAACCGCTTTCGAATCGTCGATTCCTTCGCGCGTCCATCGAGATCGAACATGTGCATCCGCACCGCCGTCGCAACACGCGCGGCAAACGCCTTCGGATATGTCAACCGCCGCAATATGGTCAGCGTCATCTGTTCGCCGTACACGGCATGCCGATGAAAGTCCCCGGTTTCCAGAAGGCATCTCGGCTTTCCGATGTCATGCAGCAGCGCCATCAACCGATGCGTTGCATCCGGCTCTGCCATCGCTGCGCTATGGAACAGATGTTCCTGCACATCGTATCGATGATACTCGGGGCGCTGCGGCACGTTCGCAGCTTCGCAGATCTCGGGAATCAGGTATGGCCAAACATGCAACTCCGTCAACAAATGCAATGCCAAAAGCACGTCATCCGTTTCCAGAATACGGTCGAGCTCCTGCCTTCTCCGTTCCCATGCGATATCGTTTAAAAGCGCAGCGTGCGTCTTCGCCGCATCCCACGTTGCCTCCTCCACCGCAAACCCCGTGGTGACTGCAAATCGGACAAGGCGCAGGATTCTCAGCCCGTCGTCCTGCAAAATCACGGTCGGATCCACGGTGGTTGTTCGCAGCACACGTCTCTCCAGATCCCGCATACCGCCCGTCGGATCAACGAGCTCGTTTGTAAGGACGTCCCGGTACAGCGCATTGATCGAAAAGTCCCTGCGCAAGGCGTCCGCCCGGATGGAATCGGTAAATGCAATCGATTCCGGCGCATGCGCGCCGCCCTGCGGATAGGATTCGGTTCGAAAAGTTGTATGCTCATACCGCTCATCCCCGATGCACAGCAGCACCGTTCCGAGCCGTTCGTTGACCACCGGGCAATCATAGCCCGCTTCATGCGCATACCGGCGCATCTCGTCCGGTCGAAGCGCGCTGCAAAGGTCCATATCGTGGGAAACCTTCCCAAGCAGTGCGTCACGCACGCAGCCGCCGACCGCGTACAGCGGAACCGGCAGCCGCGCGGCAAACGATTTCAGTTCGTTCGAAACAGCCATCATGCGCCTATGTCGTACGCGAGCGGTCCGAATCGGTTACTCCTGCTCGGGCTGCGGAACCGCTTCCGTCTGCTCAGTGGCGCCCTCCGGAACTTCCTCATCCTCAATGATCTCCTGATGCGGGAGCAGCGCGACGCAAGCGATCGAATTGGTTTCGCCGACCTGCATCAGTCGTACACCCTGCGTGTTGCGCCCGATGATCGAGATCTGATCAACCGGCATCCGCATGATGATTCCATCGTCCCGCACAAGCAGCAGATCCTCATCCTCGTCGGTCATGCGCAGCGCAGCAAGTCCTCCGGTCTTTTCGGTGGCTTTCATGGCAACGATTCCCTTGCCGCCACGACCCTGGATCGAATACTGATCCTCAGGTGTCCGTTTGCCGAGACCCTTTTCGGTTACGGTCAGGAGCATGCCGCCCTTGCGGATCTTTACCAGATCAATCAGCACATCCTCGCCGGTCAGCTGGATGCCGCGTACGCCCATGCCGCCGCGGCCTGTCGGCCGCACACCCGCTTCATTAAAGCGGATGCTCTTGCCTTCACGCGAGGCAAGGATGAATTCATCGTCCCCGCTCGACATCTCGCAGGCGATCAGCTCGTCGCCCTCGCGAATCGTCTGCAGCAGCAGGCCGCCCTTGCGGATGTTGCCGCAATCGGCAATCCGGGTCTTCTTGATCAACCCGTTGCGTGTGGCGGTTACGAGGAACCCGTGCTCCTCCACTTCCCGCGGGACCACAAACATCGCGGTGACCTTTTCACCCGTCTGCAGCTGCAGGAAATTCACAACCGGAATTCCTTTCGAGGTGCGGCTCGCTTCGGGAATCGCATAGCACTTGATGCGGTACACGCGGCCGTAATTCGTGAAGAACATGATCGGCGCATGCGTGCTTGAAACGAGCATCCGCTCCACATAGTCCTCATCCCGCGTTGCCTGCCCTTTGACGCCCTTGCCGCCCCGGTTCTGCGCTTTGAACGCATCGGTCGACGTCCGTTTGATGTAGCCGAAATGCGTCATTGTGACGGTCATTTGCTCTTCCTGAATGATATCATCGAGCTCAATATCGTCCGGCATCGGCGCGATCTCCGTACGCCGCGGGTCGCCGAGCCGCGCTTTCACATCGAGCGCTTCCTCTTTAATGACTTCCATGAGCCGATGCTCGGAGCCGAGGATCGCCTCGAGATACGCGACGCGTTCCCGCAGCTGTTTATCCTCGTCCATAAGCTTCTCACGTTCAAGTCCGGTCAGGCGCTGCAAGCGCATATCGAGGATCGCCTGTGCCTGACGCTCGGAAAAATCAAACGTGGCGCAAAGCCGTTCTTTGGCGATCTGCGCGGTTTCGCTGCCGCGAATGATGCGAATGACTTCGTCGATATGATCGAGCGCCTTTAAAAGGCCCTCAATGATGTGCAGACGCTCCTTTGCCCGTCCGAGATCGAAGCGCGTACGCCGCGTAACGACCTCCTTCTGGTGCTCAAGGTAATAGTACAGAATCTGCTTCAGCGTTAAAATCTTGGGTTCACCGTCAACCAACGCAAGATTGATGACGCCGAATGTCGCCTGCATATCGGTATGCTTGAACAGGTTGTTCAAAACGACATTTGCGTTCACATCCTTCTTGAGTTCAAGGACGATCCGTGTGCCGTTACGGTCGGTCTCATCGCGCAGGTCGGAGATGCCCTCCAGCTTCTTTTCGTGCACGAGATCCGCAATGCGGCTCACAAGGCCCGCTTTGTTGACCTGATACGGAATCTCGGTCACGATAATGCGGCTCTTGGATGCGGACATCTGCTCGATCTCGGTGCGTGCGCGCACGTAAATTTTGCCGCGTCCCGTGCGATATGCCTGCGCAATGCCCTGCTTGCCGAGAATGATCGCGCCGGTCGGGAAGTCCGGTCCCGGAATATAGGCCATCAGCTCATCCACCGAGATATCCGGATTGTCAATCAATGCTACAAGCCCATCGATCGTTTCGCCGAGGTTGTGCGGCGGCATGTTCGTTGCCATTCCGACAGCGATGCCATTGCTTCCGTTGACGAGCAGATTCGGGAATCTTGCAGGCAAAACGACCGGCTCCTGCTGCGTACCGTCGAAGTTCGGTTGAAAATCCACCGTATCCTTATCGATATCGCGCATCAGATCCATCGCCATCTTGCTCAGGCGCGCTTCGGTGTAACGCATGGCCGCCGCCCCGTCGCCGTCGACCGAGCCAAAGTTGCCCTGTCCTTCAACGAGCGGATAACGCGTATTGAAATCCTGCGCAAGACGGACCATCGCATCATACACGGAGCTGTCGCCGTGCGGATGATATTTACCCATGCAATCGCCGACGATACGCGCGCTCTTACGCGTCGGTTTATCGGGCGTGACGCCAAGCTCCTCCATCGTGTGCATAATACGGCGATGCACCGGCTTCATACCGTCGCGCACATCGGGAAGCGCACGGCTTGTGATGACCGACATCGCATATGCGATGAAGCTTTTTTGCATCTCGTGTTCGAGATTGATCGGACGAATTGTTTCACTCATAACTCCACCTCATTACACATCCAGATCGGTGACAAGCTTCGCGTTTTGCTCGATGAACTCGCGCCTGGGTTCAACCTTGTCGCCCATCAGCAGCGTGAACAGCCGATCGGCTTCGACCGCGTCGTCCACGGTAACCTTGAGCATGATCCGGTTCTCGGGATCCATCGTCGTTTCCCAAAGCTGCTCCGGGTTCATCTCGCCGAGTCCCTTATACCGCTGGATATCCGGTTTCGGGTCCTGCCCGATCTCGTTCAGGGTTGCCTCCAGTTCCTCATCGGAATAGACGTAACGAAGGAACTTGTTGCGCTTCACCTTGTAAAGCGGCGGCAGCGCGATATAGACGTATCCGTTCTCCACGAGGGGACGCATATGCCGGTAAAAGAACGTCAGCAGCAGAATGCGGATATGGCTTCCGTCGACATCGGCATCGGTCATGCAGACGATCTTATGGTAACGGAGCTTCGACTCGTCAAACTCGGAGTCGATCCCCGCGCCGAACGCGGTGATCATCGACTTAATCGTATCGCTTGCCAGCATACGGTCGAGCCGCGCCTTTTCGACGTTCAGAATCTTGCCGCGGAGCGGCAGGATTGCCTGGTACTTCGGATTGCGTCCCATTTTTGCCGAACCGCCTGCCGAGTCGCCCTCAACGAGGAAAATTTCGCACTTCGACGCATCCTTTTCCTGACAGTCGGCCAGCTTGCCCGGCAGCGCCGTGGAATCCAGCAAGGTTTTGCGGCGGGTCAGATCCCGCGCCTTTCTGGCCGCTTCCCTTGCCCGGGAGGCCATCAGGCACTTATCGACGATAACCTTGCCGATCGCGGGGTTTTCGTCCAAAAACTGGTTCAATCCCTGCGTCACAGCGCCGGAGACGAGCGGACGAATATCGGCATTGCCGAGTTTGGTCTTCGTCTGTCCCTCAAACTGCGGCTCCTGCAGCTTCACGGAGATCACGGCCGTCAGTCCTTCGCGAATGTCCTCGCCCGAGAGCGTTCCGTCCTTATCCTTCAGCAGATTCGCGCGCTTTGCGTAGTCGTTGACGGTCCGCGTTAAAGCCAATTTAAACCCATCGAGATGCGCGCCGCCCTCGTGCGTGTTGATGTTGTTCGCATAGGTATACACATCCTCGTTGTAGCCGTCGTTCCACTGCATCGCAATTTCGACCGTGGCGGTTTCCTCACCGTTATCGATCTTCTTTGCGGTGAAATACATCGGTTCGGGATGCAGCACCTCTTTGTTTTTGTTGTAATGGGAAACGAACGACCGGATGCCGCCCTCGAAGCAGTAATCCCGCTCCATCTTGCTTGCTTCGCGCTCATCGATCGCAGTGATCCGAACGCCCGCATTCAAAAACGCAAGCTCCCGCAAACGCGACTTCAGCTTATCGAAATCGAACTTGACCTCATCAAAAATCTCGGGATCGGGATGGAACGTGACCATCGTTCCGGTATCGGACGCTTCGCAGGTTCCTGCGATCTCTACGCCCGTGAGCGGAATGCCTCGCTGATAGCGCTGCCGATGAATCTTTCCGTCACGCCGCACTTCAACAACAAGATCATCGGACAGAGCGTTGACGCAGGACAGACCGACGCCGTGCAGACCGCCGGAAACCTTATAGCCTCCGCCGCCGAACTTGCCGCCCGCGTGCAGAATCGTCAGCGCGACTTCAAGCGCATCCTTTCCGGTTTTTTCATGATATCCGACAGGGATGCCGCGTCCGTTGTCTCGAATTGAGACGATCTCCCCTTCGTGGATCGTAATTGTCACATGGTCGCAGTAGCCCGCCATCGCCTCGTCGATCGAGTTATCAACGATCTCATACACAAGATGATGCAAGCCGCGCGAATCAGTCGAGCCGATATACATGCCGGGACGACGGCGCACCGCCTCAAGCCCTTCAAGCACCTGAATTTGCGATGCATCGTAATTGCCCTGTACTTCATGCTGAATGTCTTCCATTTCGTTTCTCCGTTTCTCTTTCTTTCCGATCGGGACCCCGTCCCCGCGATTATCCTTCTTTGATTCGTTCCTTGAGCGTTTCCACCGCCGTCGATGCGGCGTACACATAGGTCGCGTCTTCCCGCGTTGCGATCACATACGACTTCGGTCGTCCGTAAGACGGATAGTACCGCCCGATCTCCACGCAATCACGGATCAGCCGCTCCGTATCCGCCGAGACTTTGTCCGCAGGCACAATCGCCACGACCGATGCGCTCGGCACAAATCGATTCTCTCCGATATGCAGCAGCATATTACACCTCCGAAACCGTTCCGTTTTCCACGTGCCAGACCTGCATGGAAAGCTGTTCGATCGCTGCAAACTCCTCCAGATGCGTGCAGGTCACAAACGCCTGACAGTCGGACACGACGTCCAACAACCTTGCCTGCCGGCCGGCATCCAGCTCGGAAAACACATCGTCGAGCAGCAGCACCGGCCGTTCTCCGCGCAGAGAGCGAATCAGTTCGATCTCGCTGAGTTTGAGCGAGAGAGCAACCGTCCGTTGCTGTCCCTGCGAGCCGTATACACGTACATCCCGCCCGTCCAGCAGCAGCCCGAGATCATCCCGATGCGGACCGACCGACGTGTAACCTCGGAAAATATCCCGTTCCAACCGATCCGTCAGCTGCATCTGCAACGTTTCCATGAGCCGTTCCTCATCCGCAAACGGGACAGACGGTTCGTATCGCACGAGCAGATCCTCTTTTCCGTCGCTCATGCGAAGATGCAGCGTATTTGCAAGCTGCGAGAGCTTTTCGATAAACCGGGCGCGCTCTGCTATAATCTTGCTTCCGAGCCGCGCGAGCTGCTCATCCCAGAGCTCGATCATATCGTATCGGATCGGGTCCTCTTTCAAAAGCAGATTGCGGCTTTTCAGCGCTCCGTTGTACTGCTGCAGATGGTAGTAATACGCAGGCTTCAGCTGGCTCAGTTCCATATCCAGGAACCTTCTCCGTTCCGCCGGCCCATCCTTGACGAGCTGCAAATCCTCAGGCGAGAACATCACAACATTCAGGCACCCCATCAGCTCCCCGGTCCGCGTTGTCGCTGTTTCATCGATCCAGACGCGTTTGCGTTCGCCCTCGATCAATTCAATCCGGATCGACCGTGTTCCGCCGCGTGTCTCAAGATACAGAGCGACGCTGCCGAACGGCTCATGCTCCTTCAGCAGCTCCGTATCCCGCGGGGTACGATGGCTGCGCCCGAGCGCGCAGAGGAAGATTGACTCCAGAATGTTGGTCTTGCCTGCAGCATTATCTCCCCGAAACACGTTCAGGCCGGGAGCGGGCGACAGTTCCAAACCGGTATAATTCCGGTAATTGTTCAGTTTCAGCCCTCTGATATGCAAAGCCTTCTCCCCCTCATACAGTCCTTGACAGTATACCATATTTTCGAAACGGTGTAAATAATAATAGAGAAGAAACTCCCGATTTTGCTCAAATGTTACATGGTTTTCACCCGTCAAAAGGGTAACGGTCCGATGTTGTGGAGGAATGTTTTCGCGCTGTTCAAGAATCGTTTTCGGTACGGTCACAATCAGGGCTTTTCGAATGGAAAAAATTGTGTTATAATGCGAATACGATAAAATGACAGGAGTATGGTCATGGGATTTTTGGATTTCTTGCTTGGCAGCACGAGTGAGAGCAAGCTGAAGAAATTGCGGCCGCGCGTCGATCGGATCAACGCGCTTGAGCCGACCTATCAGGCGATGAGCGATGCGCAGCTTTGCGGATGTACCGAAGCGTTCCGCGCACGGCTCGCAAACGGAGAGACGCTGGATGATTTGCTTTGCGACGCGTTCGCTGCCGTTCGCGAAGCAGCGGTTCGCACCGTAGGGATGCGGCATTTCGACGTGCAGCTGCTCGGCGGCATGGTGCTGCACCAGGGACGCATTGCAGAGATGAAAACCGGCGAAGGAAAGACGCTTGTCGCAACCCTCCCCGCTTACCTGAACGCGCTCGAAGGACGCGGCGTCCATATCGTTACGGTCAACGATTACCTGGCCAAACGTGA
Organism: uncultured Eubacteriales bacterium; assembly: GCA_900318765.1. Taxonomy (GTDB): domain Bacteria; phylum Bacillota; class Clostridia; order Christensenellales; family CAG-138; genus UBA3792. The sequence goes on along the minus strand of ONLX01000010.1, from coordinate 23,443 downwards.
CGCGCAATGGATGGGTCAGATTTACAAATTTCTCGGCATGACCGTTGGCTGTATCGTGCACGATCTCGATAATGACGCGCGCCGCGCAGCCTATGCATGCGATATCACGTACGGAACGAACAACGAGTTCGGATTTGACTATCTGCGCGACAATATGTGCGTCTATAAGGAGAACATGGTGCAGCGTGAACTGCACTACGCGATCGTCGACGAGGTTGACTCGATCCTGATCGACGAAGCGCGAACGCCTTTGATCATCAGCGGCCACGGCGAGGAATCTTCATTCCTATACCAGGAAGCGGATCGGTTCGTGCGAAGGCTGCAGCGTGGAGAGAACATCAAAGAGGTTTCGAAGTCCGATCAGCTGCTCGGCGAGGATCAGCCGGAAAGCGGCGACTATATGTGCGACATCAAGCGCCGCACCGTTATGCTCACCGCAGAGGGTATCAAGAAGGCAGAATCGTTCTTCAAGGTCGACAGCCTTGCCGATGTTGAGAACACCGAGCTGAACCATTACATCAAGCAGGCTTTGCGCGCGCACGCGCTCTTTGAACGGGATCGCGATTACGTCGTGCAGAACGGTCAGGTGCTGATCGTCGATGAATTCACCGGACGTCTGATGATCGGACGCCGCTACAGCGAAGGTCTGCATCAGGCCCTCGAAGCGAAGGAAGGTGTGAAGGTAGAGCGCGAGAATAAAACGCTTGCAACGATCACGTTCCAGAACTATTTCCGCATGTTCCATAAGCTCGCCGGCATGACCGGTACCGCCAAGACTGAAGAAGACGAGTTCTCGGGCATCTACGACCTTGACGTCGTGGAGATTCCGACCAACAAGCCAAATATACGACAGGACTTCAAGGACTGCGTATATCTTACCGAGGAGGGCAAGTTCCGCGCAGTCGTCAAGGAGATCGAGCAGATTCATGCGACCGGACAGCCGATCCTTGTCGGCACGATCTCGGTTGAGCGAAGCGAATACCTCTCCGCGCTCTTAAAACGGGATGGACTCAAGCATGAAGTCCTGAACGCAAAGTACCATGCCAAGGAAGCGGAGATCGTCGCGCAGGCCGGCAAGCTCGGTCAGATCACCATCGCTACCAATATGGCCGGCCGCGGAACGGATATTCTGCTCGGCGGCAACCCCGGCTTTCTCGCGCGCAAAGCGCTTCGGCAGCAGGGCATGGACGAGGAGCTCATTGAAGAAGCGACGGGACACGCCGTGACCGATGATGAACAGATCCTTGCTGCGCGTGCCGAATATCAGCGGCTGTACGACGAATTCAAAGTGGAAACCGATCGCGAGCACGACGAGGTCGTCAAGCTCGGCGGTCTGCACATCTTAGGAACCGAACGGCACGAAAGCCGACGGATTGACAATCAGCTGCGCGGACGTGCCGCCCGTCAGGGGGACCCCGGCAGCACACGGTTCTACGTTTCGCTCAAGGATGATCTGATGCGGCGATTCGGCGCGGATCGCGTGGAAGGTCTCATGCAGCGGCTGAGTCCCGATGATGATTTCCCGATCGAAAACGGACTCATCACCAAGCAGATCGAATCGGCGCAGAAGCGCGTTGAAAGCGCGAACTTTGAGATGCGCAAAAACGTACTGCGGTATGACGATGTAATGAATCAGCAGCGTGAGGTCATCTACGGCGAAAGACGCAAGGTGCTTATGGGCGAGGACCTTTCCGCGACCTTTGACAGCATGATGTCCGAAACCGTGGAAAGCATCGTTCGCACGTACTGCAGCGAACACGGCAAGAGCGGGGACTGGAACCTGGACGCTGTTTCCAAGGAACTCTCCGATCTGTGCGGCGTTGTTCCGATGGATTTCTTCCCGGATATCAAGCAGAAAAAGCATGCGTCGATCGACGATGTGCTTACCCGTGCGTCCGAGGTCGTTGCCAAGCGGCGCAAGGATAAAGAGCAGGAACTCTCCGAACAGGGCGTGGATATGCGCGAGGTGGAACGCATCATGCTGCTCCGTGCCGTCGATACGCATTGGATGGATCACATCGACGCGATGGATCAGCTTCGGCAAGGCATCGGACTCCGCGCTTACGGTCAGACCGACCCCGTGAACGCCTACACCTCCGAAGGCACCGAGATGTTCGATCAGATGATCGCCGAGATCCGCGAAAGCGCCGTTCGGAACCTTCTCCATGTTGCCGTGCGCAAAGCACCCGTTGTGCGCGAACAGGTCGCCAAGCCCGTTGAAACGCCCGCGGAGGACGGCAGCAAGCCCGTTGTGAAGCCGAAGCGGCTCAAGGTCGGCCGCAACGACCCCTGCCCCTGCGGGAGCGGCAAAAAGTACAAAAACTGCTGCGGCAAGAACGTTTAACCGAGCAGACGCAAAAAGAAGACGAGCAATCGTCTTCTTTTTTTCGTTTGGTTCCATTCAGGCGCCGAAGACCGGTTCGCTGCAATCCCAGGATAACAGTTCATTCGGTGTGGTCCCGAGGGCCTTGCAAATATAGACAAGCTCAATATCCGTAACAAATCGTTTGCCGCATTCGATCCGCTGAATCGCATTTTTATCGACGTCCAATCCAAGCAGCTGCAATCTGTCGGCAAATTTCTTCTGCGACAGCATGATTTCTTTTCTCTTTTTTGTAAGCTTTTCTCCGATTCTGTTATTTGCTCCGTCGCTTGCTTTGTTGATAAACACGATTCTTTTCCTCCGGAATTTGACATTTACCGCTTGTCATTTTTTATATCTTATGATATGATTGTGTAAAAAATGACATTCACAAGATGTCAAACATGAGGAGGGAAAAATGATAAGAAATGGAAAAACAAAAAGTATGCTGACCCATGTGGCGGCAATCGTTCTGGTACTCGTTTTTTGTCTGGCATTGACGGTGGGATGCTCGGCAGGCATCGAAAAGGCAGAAATAACTGTCAGCTTCGGCGATGAACAGGCAATCGAATTACAAGAAGAATATTCGTCCTTGCAGTGGCAAAGCGCGGATACGATGATAGCGACGGTCAACGACAACGGCGTTGTCACCGGCATGTCTGTCGGAACGACGAAGATAACGGCTACAGAGGGAGAAAAAACCGTTGCTGAGATGCAAGTAACTGTTGCGCAATCGGACATGGAAATGACGATCGATTACGCTAAGGAAACAAAGGTTGCGATTTCGGATGCAGTTGGGTCCCTAGAGTGGAAAAGCGCAGATGAGACGATCGCAACCGTAAATGCAGCTGGTGTTGTTAAGGGCGTTGGTCCCGGCAACACGGAGATTAGCGCAATGAAGGACAACAATCTTGTCGTAAAGGTTGCTGTTACCGTTAAGGTTGTGGAGCCGACAGCAATCTTTCTGTCTTCAGAAAATGTAGAAATGAAAATAGATGAGGTGGCGCAATTGTCTTACGTTCTAATGCCCGAGAACGCAAGCGATTACGGTATTACATGGAAATCAGCAAATCCATCCATAGCGGAGGTCGATAAGAACGGAAATATCACGGCTGTTTCAGATGGAACTACGACGATAATCTGCAGCGCCGAAAACGGTCAAATGGCGACGTGCAGCGTTATCGTAAAGCCGCGGTCTGCGATTGAGCAACTGAATGAAAAAGAAAAGCAACTGTTCGATTATATGGTGACAACATGGCTTACTTCATTCTATAATGCTCCTGCTGTTCGCATCAGAAATCTCTATTGGGGAGGAGGAAACAGCGAGAAGGTATTGAGCGTAATCGCAGATATTCAAGGTATGAATCGGCTTGGCGGTTATGTCTATAAGTACTACGGGATTATACTGTATGATGAAGGAGGTTTTGCACTTGAAGCGCCTTCGCCGGATCTGTCGAATCCAATGTCACCGGATGAAATGGACTATACGAAGATCAATGCCGCTCTGGAAGAATACTGGAACAGTCAGGGTACGCACTGACACGTTCTCTATCTAAACTCTCGAGCAGTTCAAATTGCTCATACGAACAATATACCACAAAAACAAAGACTCCCGGATATCTTTGTCCGAGAGTCTTGCTATTTCTATTTGTTTTTTTTACAATTCTTTTTTGTTTATCCTTATATTCAATTCCGGGGGCGATGCCGCAAAAAAGGTCAATCTTCATGAAACGTCGGAAACGTGACGGAGATCTCGGTGCCGACGCCTTCGCGCGATTCGAGGCGAATCTGGGCGTGGTGCTGTTCGCAGATCTGTCGAACGATTGCAAGTCCGAGTCCCGTTCCGCCGGTAGCCTTGGAGCGGCTTTTATCGACGCGATAGAAACGTTCGAAAATGCGCGCCTGATGCGCTTTCGGAATGCCGATTCCGGTATCGCGTACGGTCAGCACATGATGATGCACGCGCACCGACACGGAACCGTTATCGCGATTATAGCGAATCGCATTGTCGATCAGATTGTAGACGAGTTCCGAAAGCAGCGCGCGATGTCCGGTGACAACGGACGGCTCGCCGGAAAGGCTCAACGACGTCTTGCGATTGTGCGCCGACGGCTCGAGTATTTCGATATTCTCCTGCGCAAGTTCATACAGATCGACCTCCTCGGCCTGATCCATAATCTGCTGCGCGCCGAGCTGCGTGAGCTTAATGATATCGGTCACCAGCTTCAGCATGCGCCGCGCTTCTCGATTGATCCGTCCGGCAAACGCGCGAACGTCTTCCGGGCGAGCCATGCCGTTCTCGATCATCTCGGCATAGCCGGAAATCGAGGTCAGCGGCGTTTTGAGCTCGTGCGAAACATTCGCCGTAAACTCCTGCTTGCGGCGGTCATCCATGTTCGTGAAGTACAGCAGTGCTCCGGCACGCTGATCGCCTTCCTTCCGGTCGCGGTACGCAAGCTGCATCGTATGCGCGCCGATTTCAAGCGTTTCGGTATCGCCGTTGCGCGCAGAACTGATGAACTGACGAATCCGCTCGTCCAGCTCATAGGAATTCTTCTTTTCGTGCAGCTGCAAAAACTCCCGCGCCGCCTGGTTCGCATAAACGATGCTGCCGTCCAGGTCGAGCACGAGTACGCCGTTCGGCAGAGATTCTACGATCTGCCGAAACAGTTGCGCTTCGCTCATGGATTACTCTCCGAGCCGATAACCGACGTTGCGGATCGTAACAATCAGCTGTCCTGCCGTGCCGAGCTTCTGACGCAGCGTCTTGATATGCATATCGACGGTACGCGTTTCACCCGCAAACGCAAAGCCCCAAACGGTGTCCATCAAACGACTGCGCGTGACAACGGTTCCCTTGTTTTGCAGCAGGAACTTCAGCAGTTCAAACTCCTTGAACGTCAGCTCCACCGGCTGATCGCTGACGGTGACGCGATGCGTTTCGATATTCATGACGATCGGATCATAGCGGAGAATCATACCTGCGCCGGCATTCAGCTCTCCGGATGTTCTGCGCAGCATTGCCTTCACGCGCGAAACAAGCTCGGTTACGCCGAACGGCTTGGTGATATAATCGTCCGCGCCGGTATCCAATCCGCTGACCTTGTCCGCTTCCGTCGTCTTCGCAGTCACCATGATGATCGGTACCGTCTTGGTTTCGGGATCCTCACGCAAATGCTTCAAAATGCTCATGCCGTCCTCACCGGGAAGCATGATGTCCAGCAGCACGAGGTCGGGAATTCGCTTGCCGACCGCCTCGTACAGACCGGTGCTGTCGGTAAAGGATTGTACTTCGAGGCCGCTGTTCTGCAATGCATAAGTCTCCAGTTCGCGAATATCGTTGTCGTCTTCTACCAAATAAATCAGTGCCATAGTATACCTCCTTTACTTTTGTGCAGCTAATTCATAGATCGCTTCCGCCATAACCTCGGTGTTGAACCGAAGATCATCCAGAGCGACAGATTCATCGGGAACGTGGCAAAGATTCGCGTCGCCCTCCCGGACAACGCCGAATGCCACTGCGTTCGGCAGCTCACGCGCGTACGTGCCGCCGCCCATGGAAAGCGGTTTCGAATCGCTTCCGTTGATTCGATTGTAAACGCGCATCAGCGTCGAAACCAGCTCGCTGTCCGCCGGGATAAAATGCCCGGGCTTTATGATTTCCTTCACCCGCGTAAAGCCGAGCTTGCCATACGCCGCATCCCACGTATTCAGGAGCGTGTCCGCGCTCTGAGAAAACGGATGCCGACAGTCGGTCGTAAAGGTCACGCCGGTTTCATCCACGGTGAAAATATCGGGCGAATAGGTTGTTCTGCCGGAATCATCCGTTACGTCGATTCCGAGATGCTCGCCATGCAGATCGAGTGCCCACAGCTTGGAAAATCCGTTCACAAGCGCAGCGTCCTGTTCCGGAAGCTCCTGCGCGTTCAAAACCTGAAGCGTTGCAAGCAGCGCGTTCTTTGCAAACTCCGGCATCGAAGCATGGCCGCCCCGACCCGTTACGGTGATGGTATTCTCTTGGAATTCGGCCGTAAAGCCCTCGGGAACCGGAACCGTTTTTGCCGGATTCGGCAGCGTCACAGTCACGACGCCGGGGATCACGTTCGCAGCGGTCCCGACCGAAACGCGGATCGCATACGCGCCGTCCCGATGATACGTTGCCTGCAGAATGCCCATTTCGGAGTTTACGACCGGGTATTCCGCATCGGGCGTAAACGCCATGGTCGGCGCACCTTCCGTTTTGAGATAATGCGCAACGCCGAGTGAACCGATTTCTTCATCGGTTCCGAGAATGATGCGCACCTTGCGCTTCATTTTGACGCCGCTTTCCTTGACTGCGGCAAGCGCATAGATTGCGGATACCGCTGCGCCCTTATCGTCAAGCGTGCCGCGGCCGTAGATACGACTGCCATGAATCTCGGCGCCGTAGGGCGGATAGGTCCACCCCTCTCCTTCGGGTACGACATCCAGATGCGCGAGAATGCCGAGTGTTTCGTCGCCCTCACCGTACTCGATCACACCCGCATATCCATCCACACTCCAAACCTTTTCAAAGCCGCGGCTGCGCGCAATATCGAGCGCGGTTTCGAGCGCTTCATAGACGGATCTTCCGAACGGCTTGCCCGGCTGTGCCGGTTCGCCGCGGGAAACCGACTTCACACGCACGAGGCGCTGCAGATCGAAGATCTGGTCATTCATGGTTTTTTCAATAAATGCTTTCATAAGACTCCTTATCAGTTCACGGGGGAGAAGCCCTTGCCGAGCACCTCACGCGTGTCAACAATCGATACGATCGCATGTTCATCGTGCTCGCGCACGATCTTGCGAATCTTGGTAAGCTCGTTCGTTTTGGCCAGGATATATACAAGTGTCTTATCCCGGTTCGTAAACGCGCCCTTGCAGGGGATCAAGGTCACGCCGCGATGAAGTTTCAAAACTTCCGGCGCAATTTCGTTCCAATGCTCCGAAATAATGAACAGCGTCTTATTCCGGTTCATGCCGAGCATCATGTTGTTGAACACAATGCTCTGTACGCCGAGCGCGATCACGCTCAAGGCGCAGCCCTCAACGCCGATCCGGAAATCACCGCTCTGCACGGCCTGCAAGATACCGAGCGAAAACGCAATCACCATGTTCACGCACATTGCAAGCGAGCCCATGGGGAACGACGTCTTCCGATTCAACATCAGAGCAACAATATCGGTTCCGCCGGTCGATCCGCCGAGGCGGACGACCATCGCGCCGCAAAAGCCCATGACCATTGCGCCGAACATGGCGGAAACGAACCGCCATGCGGTATCGGACGTATCAAACGGCGCGGGAATATGATATTTTGCGACAAGCGCTTTCAACACGGCAATGCCCGCCGAGAACAAAAAGGTCAGCAACGCGGTATACAGCACAAACCGCTTGCTCAGATCCCGATAGGCCCAGACGAGCAGCGGAATATTCACCACGACGATGACCACCCACGTCGGGATCAGGTCCCCCGTTGCATAGCCAAGCAACATGCCGATGCCCGTGACGCCGCCGGAAACGACGTCCGCGGGGGTATAGAAAAGGACAATCGCCACCGATTCCAGCAGAATCATCAGAATCATCAGCGGAACCGTGCGCGCTTCGCGCCGTGCGGACAACAGCTTTTTCGGATCCCGCAGCTTGACAACTTTTCCCATATGCCCCTTGCCGTAAAAGCAAAAACTTTTACACCCCTTTACTTGTTTTAATAGTATATCGTAAAATTCTGTTTAACGCAAGGGATTTTCTTCGGAATTTCAATGTTTTGTAAAGAAAAACAGGAGGCGTTTTTTCATACAAAAAAGACCGCAAATGCGGTCTTTGTGATCGATTGATCAATACTTGCGCTTTCTGGCAGCTTCTGCCTTCTTCTTGCGCTTTACGCTCGGCTTTTCATAGTGTTCACGCTTGCGAACCTCCGCCAGGACGCCACTGCGGGCGCACTTGCGTTTCCATCTTTTCAGGGCGCTTTCCAGGGATTCGTTTTCACCGACTCTGATTTCCATTCTTTTCTCCCTCCCCTCTGTGAACAACATTGCTGCGCCAAATTGACGCAATTGGTATTATACGACAATCCTTTCGATTCGTCAAGGCTTTTTTGCGATACGTTTCTTTTGACAATCGCGCGGCAATTCTGTATAATAGGGGCGAACAAGGTTTCGGAGGTCGATATGGCAAAACTGTATTTTCGCTATGGAGCGATGGGCTCCAGCAAAAGCGCAAACGCTCTGATGGTGCATTACAATTACTGGGAACGCGGCAAGAACGCCTTGCTCCTGAAGCCTGCGATCGACGTGCGCGACGGCGCGCGCCGCATCAAATCGCGCTGCGGATTGGAGGCCGAGTGCGAGCTGTTTGAACATCTTGATCTCGAGAAAGTCAAGGCAGGCGAATACGATTGTCTGATCGTTGACGAAGCGCAATTTCTGAAAAAGGAAGAAGTGGAACTGCTCGCCGAGATCGTTGATCTTTACGACGTGCCGGTCATCTGCTACGGACTGCGAACCGACTTCCAGGGCAACTTCTTTGAAGGCAGTCATTGGCTGCTTGCCCGTGCGGACACGATCGAAGAGGTCAAGACAATCTGTTGGTGCGGCCGCAAAGCGATCTGCAACGCCCGGCTCGACGGCAAGGGCGGCATCACAAAGGTCGGTCAACAGGTCGTACTCGGCGCAAACGATACGTATATCGGACTTTGCCGTAAGCATTGGCGGCTCGGTGACCCCGGTCCCGGCTATACGGAATAACGATCTCAAAAGCAGCCGATGGAACATTCCATCGGCTGCTTTTTTATTCTGCCATTGCGTCCTGCTTCTCCATCCGCTTTTTGGCGGCCGACAGCATCAGCTTGATGCGGTTCAGCTGGTTCACTTCGCTCGCGCCGGGATCATAGTCCACGGCAGCGATGTTCGCCGCGGGATAGGCAGCTTTCAGCGCTTTGATGACGCCTTTGCCCATCACGTGATTCGGCAGGCACGCGAACGGTTGGATGCAGACGATATTCATGATTCCTTCGTTCAGCAATTCGACCATTTCGCCGCACAGGAACCACCCCTCGCCGTATTGGTTGCCGACCGACAGGAACTGCTTTGTCGGCTCGGCGATCCGATCGATTCTCTGCGGCGCCGAGAAGCGTTTGCTTTTTTTCAACGCGTCGACGGCAGGCTTACGCAGCGCTTCAAGCGCATCCACACCGACGCGCGAAATGATCGACTCGTACCATGCTCTACCGAGGAAGCGACGCTTATAATCCTTGTCGTACAGGAACATTGCAAAGAAGTCGATGAAATCCGGAACGACCGCTTCCGCGCCTTCACGCTCGAGCAGCTCCACCAGATGGTTGTTTGCAAGCGGCATATATTTGACAAGAATTTCGCCGACGATGCCGACCCGCGGTTTTCTGATCGTTTCATCGAGCGGGAGCGCGTCAAAATCCGCGACGATCGCGCGGCAGATCTCCGCATAGGAGCGCTTTTCGCCCTTTCCGGCGAGCGCGTCCAGGCAGATTCGTTCCCATTTATCATGCAAAGCGTTCGCGGAGCCCTTGACCTTTTCATACGGACGCGTGCGATAGAGGCAGCGCATCAGGATGTCACCGTATACCATGCCGCGCATCCCGTCGAGCAGCATATCGAGCGAAACGTGGAAGCCCTCATTCGTCTCCATGCCGTTGGCGTTCAGCGAAATAACCGGGATATAGGACATCCCCGCTTTATCGAGCGCTCTTCGAATGAAGCCGATGTAATTGCTTGCCCGGCAGCAACCGCCCGTCTGCGTCATTAACAGCGCAAGCTTATGCGTATCATACTTGCCGGACAGCACCGCCTCCATCATCATACCGGTCATAATGATCGAAGGATAGCAGGCATCGTTGTTCACATACTGCAGACCGACATCGATTGCCTTCTTCGTCGCATTGTTGAGAAGCTCGAAATGATAGCCATGCTTTTCGAACGCAGGAACGATCAGGTTCAGGTGAATCGGACTCATCTGCGGAGCAAGGATCGTGTATCCCTCCTCAAACATCTGCTGTGTGAACTCCGTCCGCTCATATGCGATCGGCTGCGGCTCGGCCGTAATACACTGTCTTCGGCGCATATCCATCGCCGCGAGCAGGCTGCGAATGCGGATCCGCGCGGCTCCGAGGTTGCTGACCTCATCGATCTTCAGCACGGTGTACAGTTTGTTGCAGCGCGTCAGGATCTCTTCGACCTGATCGGTCGTGACCGCGTCCAGTCCGCAGCCAAACGAGAACAGTTGAATCATTTCGAGGTCATCGCGCTTGCCGACAAACTCTGCCGCCTGGTACAGACGCGAATGGAACACCCATTGATCGACGACCCGCAACGGACGGGCGGGATTGTAATCGAGCGGGAGACTGTCCTCGGTAAATACATCCAATCCATACGACGCAACCAGCTCCGGGATGCCGTGGTTGATCTCCGGATCGATGTGATAGGGTCTTCCGGCAAGTACAATGCCGCGGCGTCCCTCCGCCTCCATCTTGTTCAGGACGCGTGCGCCTTCTGCGCGGATGTCCTCCTTCGCCTTGCGCTGCTCCGCCCATGCCTTCTTTGCGGCGCTGCGGACTTCCTTTGCAGGAATCTGCCATTGATCGCGACAAAACCGGACAAGCCGGTCCTCGGCAATCTGCTCCGATGTGAACGCCAAGAACGGACGCAGGTACTCCATTTGCCCGGACGTGATTGCCTCGACGTTGTTCTTCAGATTCTCCGGATAGGAGACGACCATCGGGCAATTGAAATGGTTCTGCGCATCCTTCGTTTCCTGATACTCATAGTATACGCACGGATGGAACACAGTGCGAACGCCGTGATCAAACAGCCATTGCACGTGCCCGTGCGCCAATTTTGCCGGATAGCACTCCGATTCGGACGGAATTGACTCCATGCCCGCTTCGTAAATCTTTCGGCCGGAGAACGGCGACAGCACGACCGAGAATCCGAGTTCCCGGAAAAAGGTCGCCCAGTACGGATAGTTTTCGTATAGATTCAGTACACGCGGAATCCCGATCACGCCGCGCGGTGCTTCGCTTTCGGGCAACGGTTCATAATCGAAGATCCGCTTCCGCTTGTAAGCGAACAGGTTTTCTCCCGGGCGAACGGAGGTATTGCTCTTGACCTTTTTTTCACAGCGGTTGCCCGAGATATACCGCTCGCCTCCTGCGAACGTATTCACAGTCAGCATACAGTTGTTTTCGCATCCGCCGCAGCGCACCGCCTTGCTCGTATACTGCAGGGACGCGATCTCCTCGGCAGACAGCATCTTGGACCGTACGCCGTCAAAATGATCGCGCGCAATCAGCGCCGCGCCGAACGCGCCCATGATCCCCGCGATATCGGGGCAAACGACTTCTGCGTCCGCGATCTTTTCGAACGCGCGCAGAACGGCTGGATTATAAAACGTTCCGCCCTGGACCACGATATGCTGCCCGAGCTGCTTTGCATTTGCGAGCTTGATCACCTTAAACAGCGCATTCTTAATGACCGAATACGCAAGCCCCGCCGAAATATCCGCGACGGAAGCGCCTTCCTTCTGCGCCTGTTTGACGTTTGAATTCATAAACACGGTGCAGCGCGTTCCGAGATCGATCGGCGCAGACGCAAACAGCGCCTCCTTGCCGAACCCCTCCGCCGTGAATCCCAGCGATGCGGCAAAGTTTTCAATGAACGATCCGCAACCGGACGAGCACGCTTCATTCAGCATGACCGTATCGACGGTATGATCCTTGAGCTTGATACACTTCATATCCTGCCCGCCGATATCCAGCACGCAGTCAACCGCAGGATCGAAGAACGCGGCCGCCGTCGTATGCGCAACGGTTTCAACCTCGCCGTCGTCCAGAGAGAAAGCCGCCTTCAGCAACGCTTCGCCGTACCCTGTTGAGCAGGCTCTGGCGATCGAAGCCGATGCCGGCATCTTGGAAAACAGCTCCTTCAGTTCCGCGCGCGCCGTTTCGATCGGATTTGCGCGGTTGTTTGCATACGAGGAAAACAGCAGCTCGCCCTTCTCTCCGATCAGCGCGATCTTGGTCGTCGTCGATCCGGCATCGATGCCGAGGAAGCAATTTCCTTCGTACGTTTCCAGCGCCGCCTTCGGAACAACCGCCCGCTCATGGCGGCGGCAAAACGTTTCGTATTCCGCCTCGTTCGAAAACAGCGGGTCGAGGCGCTTGATCTCCAGTTCCATCTTCACGCCGCTCTGCAGCCGTTCGATCAGATCGACGGGATGTACCGCTGTCTCTGCAACGGAAGCTGCTCCGATCGCCGCAAACAGATGCGAATTGTCCGGATCCACGATCTGATCCGGCGTTAAATGAAGCGTCCGCACGAACGCTTTCTTCAGTTCGGACAGATAGTGCAACGGGCCGCCCAAAAACGCAACACAGCCCCGGATCGGTTTTCCGCACGCAAGGCCCGAAATGGTTTGGTTGACAACGGATTGAAAGATCGACGCCGCAAGATTCGCTTTCGACGCGCCCTCGTTGATCAGCGGTTGAATATCCGTTTTGGCAAACACGCCGCAGCGCGCGGCGATCGTGTACAGTTCGCGGTACTCCTTCGCCGCTTCGTTCAAGCCGGATGCGTCCGTTTGCAGCAACGATGCCATCTGATCGATAAAAGAACCGGTCCCGCCTGCGCAGACGCCGTTCATGCGCTCATCGATGCTGCCGTTGTCAAAATATATGATCTTGGCATCCTCACCGCCGAGTTCAATCGCAACGTCGGTCTGCGGATAGCGCGCTTCCAATGCGCCCGCCACAGCAACGACTTCCTGCACAAACGGAACACCGAGCGCTTTCGAGAGTCCGATTGCGCCCGATCCCGTAATTGCGATATTGAGGTCGCAGTCGCCAAGCTTCAGAACCGCTTCTTTCAGCAATTCGGCCAGCGTTTCCTGCGTATGTGCCTGATGTCGGCGATATTCGCCGAACAGGATTTCGTCTTGCTCACCGAGAACGACGAGCTTTACGGTGGTAGAACCGATATCGATTCCGGCACGGTATAGATTCATGGGTATTACTCCGATTTTTGTTTGCTTCCTCCGAGTGAGAATTTGGATTCTGTATGGTTGAGGAGCCGTTTGATGTTTTCACGGTGCCGCACAATCATAAAGATCACGCAGAAACCGTACAGTAAGATTGCAATGCGGTCGCACCCGAACGGGATCAGCAGCAGCGTACCCGCCACGAGCGCGCACATCGTTGCAAGCGACATATATTTGACCGTCAGAATCAGCACGACCATAATCCCGGTCGCGATCAGACCGACGCGCCAGTCCAGCAGGTACAGCACCGACAGATTGACCAAAAAGCCTTTTCCGCCCTGGAATTTATAATACACCGGGTATGCGTGGCCCAGCACGGAGAACACAGCGGTATACGCGATACCGATCTGCATCCAGCCGTACAGATGACGAAACCAAAGGCCGAACAGAAAGCATACGATTGCGCTTTTCACAAGGTCGAGGATCAGCACGTACCATGCAAATTTGTTTCCAAACACGCGCTTGAAGTTCGTAAACCCCGGATTGCCGCTGCCGAGTGTCCGGATATCCTGATGATAAATCAGCTTCGAAAAAACGATTGCCGGGTTGATTCCCGCAACAAGGTAACCCGCCAGTGCTGCAAGAATCCAGATCAGTACCTTCATATTGTTACTCCAGAATCAGGATATAGTTGAAAACAGGCTGTCCGCCGTCCTGCACAAACACTTCGGAGAACGGATGCGCGCCGCGGATATGTGCCGCAATGCGCTGTGCTTCATCCGGATCGGAATCCTGTCCGCAGAGCAGGATGCAGATCTCGTGTTCGTCAAAATTGAGGCGGTCGGCAAGCATACAAGCCGTGTCGCAGCGGTCGTTGTCCGCCGAAACGATTTCCTTGCCGGAGATGCCGATATACTGCCCCTTATGCAGCAGAAACCCGTCCATTTCGGTATCACGGCTGCAAACGGAAACGCTCGCGGTCACAACGCCGTCCATCGCCATGGCCATATCCTCGGCAATTGTATCGGCGTCATCCAGTTCCGGATTCATCATCGAAAGCGCTGCATAGCCATCTCCGATTGTCTTGCTCTCCACAACCAGGACGCGCGCCTTTTCATACAGCGCGGCCGCCTGCTTTGCGGCAAGAATCACGTTCGAATTGTTCGGCAGCACAAGAATCGTTTCGGCATTCACGCGATCAAACGACGCGAGAAAGTCATCGGTTGACGGATTCTGGCATTGCCCGCCGTCGATCACATCGTCCGCTCCCATCTCCCGGAACGTGTGCTTGATCCCTTCGCCCGAAGCCACTGCCACGATGGCAATCGGCTTCCGCTCCGAAGCGGTAACGAGGACGCTGTCCGTCGGCAGATTGTTGTGCTGCAGGTTCATATTCTCGATTTTGACGGTCAGATACTCGCCATAGCGTTGGCAGTATTCGAGCACACGGTACGGCTGCATCGTATGCACATGAATCTTCACGACGCTTCCCGTCTTCACGAGCACAAGCGAATTGCCGATCGACTGCAGAAACTCCCGCATCGGATTCAGATCAAACGTGTCCACGTCGGTTTTCTTCGTCTGCAAACGCAGCAAAAGCTCCGTGCAGTAGCCAAACGTCAACTCACTGTCCTCGGTAAACCGATCCAGATCGAGCGAAGCGGCTACGGGCTTTTGGACGCCCTCGTCCGCTTCCGGCGCTTCGCCGTTCAGCGCGCGCGCCATGCCCTCGATGATATAGAGCAACCCTGCGCCGCCGGAATCGACAACGCCCGCTTTTTTCAGAACGGGAAGCTGTTCCGGCGTCTCTAAAAGCGCCGTCTGCCCACGCTCAAGGAACGTATCGAAAAAGCCGTTCAGTGAATCGGTGCTTGCATCCGAAGCATAACGCGTCGCCGTTTTGGCTACGGTCAGGATCGTTCCTTCCGTCGGTTCGGACACCGCAGCGTAGGAATGCTCTACGCCCTTTTGGAATGCAGAACCCAAGAGTTTGGCATCCGCTTGCTCGGCATTCGAAAGTCCCGCCGCGATCCCGTCAAAGAACTGCGAAAGGATAACGCCCGAGTTGCCGCGCGCGGACAGCAGCATCCCGTCGGCAATTCGCCGCGCTGCGGAACCGATCGGCTCATCGCCGTTCGGCTCGCGATTGACGCCGCCCGAAATCGTCAGATACATGTTGTCGCCGGTATCGCCGTCCGGAATCGGGAACACGTTCAGGTCGTTCACCTCGTTCGCATGCGCTTTGAGCTGTGCCGCTCCACCGCGCACCAGTTCCCAAAACAGACGTCCGTCCATTCTCTGCGCTTCCATACTGTTTCTCCGTATCGATTATTTATCCGACGCGCGATAGGTAAGCTGCTTGCCGAACGCGAACAGCGCAACGGCATCCGGTCCGATCGATGCGCCGATGATCGGTCCGATGTAGGCCGTATAAATGTCCTTGCACGGAATCTCCGCGCGGATCATCGCCTTGAGCTGCTCCACTTCTTCGTTTGAGCAATCCGCATGCGCAAAATAGATCGTTTGCTTCTCGGGATCGAGGATGTTTTCCTTGATCAATCCGACGACTTCACGGAACGAGCCGAGCCGGCCCTTCGCCTTTTTGATGGCGGTCTGCTCACCGTCCACATCGGAAACGAGGATCGGCTTCACGCCGAGCAGGTTGCCGAAAAACGCAGAAGACGCTTTGACCCGGCCTGCACGCTTCAAACAATCGAGCGAATGCACGGTCACCGCCTGATGCAGATATTTCAACCGCTCTTTGGCATACGCCGCCACTTCATCCGCAGTGACGCCCTCGGTTGCAAACTGTGCCGCATCAATCGCGAGCAAGCCTTCGCCGAGGCTCGCATGCTTCGAATCCACGCAGCAGATCGTTGCGTCGGGGTATTCCTTCATCAGCTCTTTGGCAAGCACGGAAGCGGTGTTGACCGAACCGGACTGTTTCAGCGAGCAGCCGATATAAACGATGTCACTGCCCTGTTCAAGGTGCTTGCGGAAGACGCGATTGAATTCTTCCACGGGTACCTGCGTCGTCGTAATGCGGTTGCCGTCCCGCATGAGCTGGTACATTGCATGCACCTGATCGGGCGTCCACGCAAGGTCTGCCGGAGAAGTCTTTCCCTCGAAAACGGTATTCATCTGGGCATAATCGATGTTGTAGCGTTCCATCAATTCCGGTGTCAGATCGGAGCAGGAATCGGTAATAATTTGTACTCTACGCATAAGGTATTCCCCCTGAATTCATTTGTTCGCGTGCTTCTTTCAAAAAATGCGAAAGATCGCGAACGATAGGGGAATTATAAAAAAGAAAACTAAACTGAAACGAAACTGAAAGAAAAAACCGTCCAAATCGGGCGGTTTCTTTCGAAAGAAATTTGTAAAAAACGTCAGGGCAGCTCTACCGTGAACGTCGTAATCCCATTTTCACAGCGCACGCTGACGGTGCCTCCGTGCAGATCGACGATCGCCTTTACGATCGCAAGCCCGATTCCGGTCCCCTCTATGGCGCGCGCCGTATCGGTCTGATAGAATTTATGGAAGATCCGTTCGCGCTCGTCTTCCGCGATTTGGGGGCCCGGATTGGAGACAAAAACAAGCGCCCCCTGACCTTTTTGCTCGATACCGACGGAGATCGCCCCGCCCATATCGCAGAATTTGATCGCGTTGTCCAGCAGATTGATCCAGACCTGCTTCAGAAACTCCTCATTTCCCGCAACCGTCACTTCGTCGAATCCGAGATCCCATTCGACGCCCTTCGCCTGCCACTTTTTTTCGAGCAGCAGAACGCAGCCGCGGATCTGTTCCGACAGATTGAACGGCTTCACATCGGTCAGAATCACCTGATTCTCGATCCGTGTGAGAGTCAGCGTATTCGTCGCCATCTCGGACAGCCGCAGCGATTCCTCCTCGATGATATCGATGTATTCGGCGCGCTGCGCATCCGTCAGATTCTTTCGTTTGAGCAGCTTTGCAAATCCCGCGATCGAAACAATCGGCGTCTTGAATTCATGTGAAAAACCGTTGATAAAATCGGAACGCAGAATCTCCGTCCGCTCCAGCTCTTCCGCCATGGTGTTGAAATTGTCAACAAACATGCGTACCGTCGGATGGCGGGAAAGCGGCGGCTTCATCTCAAGACGCGTATGATAATTTCCCGATGCAATCTGCTGCATCGCTTCGGTGATCTTCGCCATCGGAAGGGTCATAACCCGGCTCAAGACAAGCGTGATGCCCGCGCCGACGATCAGGCTGATGATTGCCAAAAAGATTGCGAGCAGCGTCGTGTTTTCAAAGACCTTCTCATAGAGCTCGCTCATCGCTCCGGTTTTTTCAAGCACGACAATGAGTCCGCTGATGACGAGCGCAACCGCAATCAGGATCACAAAAACGATGCCGGCAAACAGGAGCGTCAATGCGGTTTTGGAGCCGCGATCCGATTTTGGTTTCATTCGTTTTTCACCGCCCGATATCCGAGCCCGCGTACCGACTCGATCCGAAATTCATCCCATGACTCGAAATGTTTGCGCAGCCGCCCGATATGCACCGTGACCGTCTCCCATCCCGTATCGGTATCGGTTCCCCAGATTTCATCCATCAGCTGAATGCGCGTAAAAATTTTTCCGGGGTAAGACAGCAGCTTATACAAAAGCAAAAATTCTTTCTGCGGAAGCACGACCTTCTCCTCTCCGCGCGAAACCGTCATGCTGTCGTAATCCAGGGAAATGTCCGCAAATTCAATCCTGCGTTCGGTCGAAATCTTGGCGCGCCGCAGGAGCGCTTTGATCCGGAGCAGCATCTCCTGCTCGTCGATCGGCTTTGTCATATAGTCATCCGTCCCGGAAACGAACGCCTGACGGCGATCCGTCGGAAGCTGCTTGGCCGATACCATCAGAACCGGCAAATCGTTTCCGTTCTGCCGAAGCGTTTCCGTAAAGGTATACCCATCCATCCGCGGCATCATCACGTCCAAAACGATCAAGTCAATGTACTCACGATCGAGCGTGTTCAAAGCCTCCTCGCCGTTGCTTGCCGTTGAGACCGTATAATTTTCCGCTTCCAGAACCGCCCGCATCAGCTTACGGGTGTTTTTATCATCATCCACTACCAAAATATGAAACACTTCATTGCCTCACTGTTCCTTGCGATCGATCCGGCGATCGCTTTCTATATCATACCGAAACTTTCTCCGGATTGCAAGCTGTTCCCCTCCGGTTTTTGGAGGTAATGTAAAAAGTATATAAAAACCATCTTTTGGTACTTTACAACGCTAAAGTGTTAAAGTATAATGCGTTCATACTCAAACACGGAGGACACAATCATGAAACAAACCATTGCATTCTTTTTGACGGCTCTTCTGCTGATCGGCGCGGCGTTCGGCTGCACAGCGCAAGCGGCACAGACGGAGGTGACGGATTCCGATACAATTCAATCGAACGGAAAACTGATCGTCGGAATTACGGAATTCGCTCCGATGGACTACCGGGATGAAGCCGGCAACTGGATCGGATTCGACGCAGATCTTTCCAAAGCGTTTGCGGAGTCGCTTGGCGTTACGGCAGAATTTGTTGTGATCGACTGGGACAGCAAGACGATGGAACTGGACGCAGGGAACATTGACTGCGTGTGGAACGGCATGACGTTGACGGACGGTGTGAAGGCGGCGATGGAAACGAGCAAGCCCTATTGCGGGAATGCGCAGGTAATCGTCGTTTCCAAGGATGCTGCAGACGGATTTGACGCGAGCAGTACCGTCTTTGCGGTGGAAGCCGGTTCGGCAGGTGAAGAAATTGCTCTGGAGAACGAATGGCAGGCCGTTTCGGTACAGGCTCAGGCGGACGCGCTCTTGGAGGTTGCCGCCGGCACGAGCGGCGCTTGCATCATTGATCAGCTCATGGCAGGCGCGATGATCGGTGCGGGAACGAGCTATGAAAATCTTGTCTCCATTCAGGCGCTGAACGAAGAGCAGTACGGTGTCGGATTCCGCAAAGGGAGCGACCTTGCGGCGATGCTCGATACGTTCCTGGATGGAATGTTTGCGGACGGTTCGCTCGCAGCGCTTGCAAAAACCTACGGAATTGATGCGGCATTGATCGCCCGGTAATCTCATGCTGCAGGAAGTTCTCAGCGCACTATGGTCCGGGTTCGGGCAGTCCCTGCAACTGTTCTGTTATACGCTCCTCGGCGGGCTGCCCCTCGGACTATTGATCGCGTTCGGCTCGATGTCCCGCATCGCGCCGATTCGTGCTTTGATTCGCGGCATCGTATGGATCATTCGCGGAACGCCTCTGATGCTGCAGCTGATCATCATTTACTACGGGCCGGGACTGCTCGGCAAGGAATGGAACATCTGGGGCGGCAGCGCGGCAGGACGCATGGCCGCGGCTGCCGCTGCTTTCATTCTGAATTACGCTTGCTACTTTTCGGAAATCTATCGCGGAGGAATCGAAAGCATTCCCAAAGGACAAGCGGAAGCCGGACGCGTTCTCGGAATGACGAAATCGCAGATCTTCTTCCGCATCCATCTCAAGCAGGTTTACAAGCGCATTCTTCCCCCGATGGGCAACGAGATCATCACGCTTGTGAAGGACACCTGCCTTGCTCGGATCATTGCGATCTATGAACTGACCTATGCCGGACAGGCGTTCATCAAATCGGACGGCTTGATCTGGCCGCTGCTGATGACCGGCATCTTCTATCTGGCGGTCTCGGGACTTCTTTCGATGCTCCTCAAGCGGGAGGAGAAGCGGCTCGCGTACTTTGAATGAGGGAATTGGCTTATGGCATATCTGGAAATTGAATCGCTCGGCAAACGGTTCGGAAACGCTGCCATTCTGCATGACGTGCATCTGACCCTCGAAAAAGGGCAGATCCTGACGCTGATCGGTCCTTCCGGTGAAGGAAAAACAACATTTTTACGATGTTTAAACTTCCTTGAAACGCCGGATTGTGGTATCATACGATTAAACGGGGAAACGTTGTTTGACGCATCGACGCCCATGCGAAAGGAACGGGTCGTTTCCAAGCGGCCGTTCGGGCTCGTGTTTCAATCGTTTCACCTGTTTCCGCAATACACCGTTCTGCAGAACGTGATGCTTGCGCCGTCTCTGACCCGTCGCGAATCGAAGGACGCTTTAAAAGCGCGTTCGCTTGCGCTCTTGGAAAAAGTCGGATTACAGGAGTTTGCCGATCGCTATCCGGGAACGCTCTCGGGCGGGCAGCAGCAGCGCGCAGCAATTGCGCGGGCGCTCGCAATGGAGCCGGATGTTCTCTGCTTCGACGAACCGACCAGCGCGCTCGATCCGGAGCTGACGCGCGGCGTACTGAACGTAATCCGACTTCTCAAAGATGAGGGCAGAACGATGATCGTCGTGACGCACGAAATGGCATTTGCCGAGGAAGCGTCGGACGTTGTTGCCTTCCTGAAGGACGGTACGGTTGCGGAGCGCGGAACGCCGGAGCAGATATTCCGACATCCGCAAACGGACGCATTGAAACGGTTCCTGCAGCAACCGGATGAACAATAAGGAGGACACACATGGAAAAGCGAAGCTCGGATGCCTTGATCCCCGCACTGTACGAAACGATCCTTTCCCTCAGGACGACAGAGGATTGCAAAGCATTCTTCGAAGACCTCTGCACCTATAAGGAGATTGAGCAGATGGCGGAACGGCTTGCGGCCGCCAAGCTCCTGCTCGCAGGCAAAACGTACCTGCAGGTGATCGATGAAGTGGAGATTTCATCGGCGACGCTTTCCCGCGTTTCCCGTTGCGTACAGTTCGGCAACGGGTACGCGCGTGTACTGAAAAAAGACGATTCCGAATCATCCGATCCAAACAAAAACATCCGTCGATAACCAATCGACGGATGTTTTGCGCTACAATTGTGGGGTAATCATGGAGACTTATGCGTCTTTTTCCATGTTGATGACTTCTTCGCCATCATAGTATCCGCACTTCTTGCAAACCACATGCGGGAGCTTCAGCTCGTGGCACTTCGGGCACTCGACCAGATTCGGCGTCTCCAGCTTGAAGTTGTTCGCTCTGCGCGAATCACGTCTTGCTTTCGAGGTTTTTCTCTTCGGTACTGCCATGATCACACCTCCTTATTTTCGTTGAGTAATTGTTGAAGCGCACCAAATGGGCCGCTTCCGATTTCACTTTGGCAGGCACACGGTTCCGTGTTGCGATCTGCGCCGCAGACCGGGCACAATCCCTTGCAATCGGGTTTGCACAAGCTGACGAGCGGCAAATGCAGGTACAAATTGTCCCAAAACGCTTTTCCCAAGTCCAACTGCTCATGCGTGTACGGATACACGTCCTGATCCGCCTCCCACGCAATATCCCGTACGAAATGCTCATCGATCGGGAACGAAAGCGATTCGACAAACGGCTTGTTGCACCGTGCGCATACCGCATCATACGCAACCTCTGCCGTCGCAACCACATGGAACGATTTCCCGTCAAACGTATACGTGCCGTTCAGCCGAACAGGCGACGCAAAGCGGATCGTTCCCCGTGCATAGGATTCGGGCGCGAGCGATTCTTCCAATGCAATCGGAAAAACCTCTCCTGCGCGCTTTTGGGCTTCGCTCACAGACAGTATCATGTGCATACCTCAAAAATCTACCAACTGGTATTTTAACCGTTCCGACGCCGTTTGTCAACAGCATTCTTCGATTGTTTCGCGGTTTTCTTGGTAAAATCGGACTTCGCCTTTCCGTTTCCGCCATGCGCTTTCCGGTGCATCGGTTCCCGGTTCTTTGCGCTGCCCTTTGGAGGCTGCATCCGCTCCGCCTGCTCCGGCGGTACAAGCGCGTCCTTGCCGAATCCGATCAGATCCTCCCGTCCCGTCAGTCGAAGCGCTTCACGCACAAGCCGCCGGTTCTTCGGCAAAAACCACTGCATCAGCGCGCGCTGCATCGATTTTTCATGTTCCGAGCGTGGAACATAAACCTGCTCGCCGGTACGCGGATCGATCCCCGTGTAATACATGCATGTCGAGACCGTTCCCGGCGTCGGATAAAAATCCTGCACCTGCTCGGGACGATGTCCGATCCGTTTGAGATACAGCGCGAGCTCCACCGCATCGGCCAGCGTACAGCCCGGATGTGAGCTCATCAGATACGGCACAACAAACTGCTTCAGATCGAGTCGTTTGTTCATCGCCTCGTATTTTCGGATAAACGATTCGTACAGCTCATGCGGCGGTTTATTCATGTAATACAGTGTCCGATCCGCAATGTGTTCAGGCGCGACCTTGAGTTGTCCGCTGATATGGTGGCCGACCAGTTCCCTCAAAAACGCGTCGCTTTGATCATAAAGCACGTAATCGAATCGTACGCCGGATCGCACAAACACCTTCTTCACGCCGTCGATGCCGCGCAGCTTCTTCAGCAGCGCCGTATAATCTTCATGCGAAACCTCCAGGTTGTTGCACTTCTTATACCCGATGCAGGACCGATCCTTGCAGACGCCGCTCTTCAATTGCTTTTCGCAGGCGGGCTTTCGAAAATTCGCCGTCGGTCCGCCGATATCGTGAATATATCCTTTGAATCGCGGGCTCTTGGTCAGTTCCTTTGCCTCATGCAGAATGGATTCGTGGCTCCGCGCCGAAATGATCCTCCCCTGATGGAACGTCAGCGCACAGAAATTGCAGCCGCCGAAGCAGCCTCTGCACGACGTAATCGAAAACTCGACTTCCTGCAGCGCGGGGATCTCCTCTTGATAGCGCGGATGCGGCTTGCGCGTATACGGCAAAGCGTACGTTGCGTCCATCTCCTCGGTGCTCAGCGGCATCTGCGGCGGATTCTGCACCAAAATACCCTTCTCATGCGGCTGCGCAAGCTTATGCCCGCGGATCGGGTCCTGTTCCCGAAATTGTGTCTGAAATGCTTCCACATATCGTTGTCTGTCCCCCGCCACTTCGGTGAAGGACGGCAGCAGAATCGCATCCGAACACTCGGAAACGTCGTTCACACGATAGCAGGTTCCCGGAACATTCCGGATTTCCCGAACGGGAATGCCTGCATCCAGTGCTTCGGCCAACGCGACGATG
>ONLX01000038.1 GCA_900318765.1 uncultured Eubacteriales bacterium | reverse complement strand
AAGGGAAATGAAAAAAGTCCGATGAGATCGGACTTTTTTCGGTGGCTCCCCAGGTAAGACTCGAACTTACAACCCTTCGGTTAACAGTTCTCGAAATCCAAAAAACGAAAAAGTCGAGAAACGCTGGGAAAAGCCAAAAAAGTCCCTATTTTAGGCACTTTTTCGGCTTTACACGATGGTACTGATTGGACGAATCGGACCGTGGAAAACAAGCAAAAAAATCCAAAATACAGTAAAGAATACAGTAAATATTTGAGCCGCAAACGCCCGCCGCATCTGGCTTTTCCGGATTTCGAAGAGTGAAAAAATACTCCAAGCCGGCGAATATCATTCGATTGTCGCTGCCACGGTGCGAAAATGCAGGTTGCGATAGGCCGAGGGCGTGAGATCGGTGTGGCGGCGAAAAACCTCCGAAAAGTGCGCCTGCGTTTTGAAGCCGAGCGAGAGGGCAATGACGGAGATCGGCTCCGTGGAATGGGCTAAAAGATCCTGTGCGGCGCGCACCTTCTCCTGCTCGATATAGGTATGCAGACCGATGCCCTCCGACTTGCGGAACAGCGCGGACAGGTAGTTCGGGGTCAGCCCCTGCGCGGCGGCAACCTCGCCGACCGTGATCGGGCGAAACAGATTCTTCTGCACATAGGCGCGGCATTGCTCGATCTGATAGCCGGTGCGATCGCGCCGCGTGTCGGCAACGAGCTTGGAAAACAGGACTGCCGCTGTCTGATAGATCTCAAACAATTCTTCTACGGTGGACGTTTTTTCCACCTCCTGCAAAAGCACATCCGAAAGATCGAACGATTCCTCCGGCAGCACGCCGCCGTCGATCGCCGCGCGGGAAAACAGCGTGATCGCCGCGACCACATCGTATTCAAAGGACTTTTTCGGCGTGCTTGCCGTTGCGCCGAGACGGTCCTTGAACTCCTCATACGGCAAAAAATCCATATTGCGGTACTGACCGCTGCGAATACGGCTCAAAATCATATCGCCCCGTTCCAGCGGCATGCGATGCAAACCGTTTTCACTGTTGCGAAAACGGTATTTTTGCAGCAATGTTTTGATCTGTTTTTCGGACAATCTCTTTTTCATAGAAACAGCATACAAAAAACAGAGCGGAATTGCAAGAGAAAAAACGCGAAATTCGAAAATTATCGTAGAAATCCGAAAGACAAGACCGTCATGTTTATGTAAAATAGAATCATCAAAGGAACAAAATCCGGAGGGTTGCTATGGGGAAATTCATCAATGACCTGAAATGCAGGCTGCTGCAAAAAGCGATCTACGCAAAGCTCTACAAAGGGCATAAGCCCAACGAGTGGAAGCCGTGGAATACGCCGGAAGTGAAGAAGCTGGAAAACGGCTTGGTTTGTCGCAACGACATTAAATACGGTGAAACCTATCCCAACAGCTTTGCGGATATCTGGTATCCCGACGACAGCGAACAGAAGCGACCCGTGGCGGTGTACTTTCACGGCGGCGGCTTTATCTTCGGCAACAAGTCCGCAGGCGATCCGCTCCAGACCGGCAGCGGCGGTGTGGGAAAGCTTGAAGCCATTGTGCAGGCGGGCTACATTTTAGTCAATGCAGATTACGCCTTGGCGCCCGAGTTCCGGTTCCCTGTGCCGATTCGCCAATGCGACGAGCTGTTTCGGTATCTGATCGCCCACCAAGAAGAACTGCATCTGGATATGTCTCGCGTATGCCTTTCGGGTGGGAGCGCCGGCGCAAATATGACGGAAATCTATGCTGCCTGCGTCTGCAATCCGGATTATGCGTCGATGCTCGGCGTCGATCCCGTGATGAATAGGGACAACCTACGCGTGCTCGCCATCGACGAAGCCGCATTGGACGCAAGCGTGTTTGACAAAAACATGTACGCCATGCTTGGCTGCGCGACTGGGGCTAAGCGCAACACCCCGGAGGCGGTGGCGATCATCAATGCGAAGAACTATATTAAGGGCAGCTTCATTCCAAGCTGGATCAACGCCTCCAACGAGCCGAACGACGAAACCGGTTATTTTATCACGGAAGGCCGCGGGCTGAAACAGAAGCTGGACGAGATCGGCGTACCGAATGATTTGGTCTTCTTCCCCGGAGCAAACCTGCCGCACGGGTATATGGACAATTTGAAGGAACCGCACGGGCGCGAAGCGTTCGATCGGATGATGGCATTTATCGGACAATATATCTAAAAGGAGAAACCCATGGAGAAGCAGAAAAAGGTCAAAGTCAATAAGCACCCCGACTGGCGTTTGTCTACGGGAGAACGGTTCAACTATTACCTGTCGGATTCGGCGCGACTGTTCGGCACGTCGGTTTTTCAAACGTTTATGACGGCGTTCCTTGCGCTTCGCGGCGTGAACCTTGCGCTGCTTGCGGGCGTGCTGCTCGTGCTAAAAATCATCGATGCGGTGGACGACGTCGTGTTCGGCTATCTGATCGACAAGATCAAGATCACCGAGTGGAAGGCCTTCCGCAAGCTGACCGGCGACGGCAAGTATCTGCCGTGGTTCCGGCTGACGTTCTTCCTGTTCCCGCTGTTCACGGTCGTATTCTATCTGATGCCGTCCGCGCTGCCGGTTTGGGCAAAGATCGTTTGGTTCATCGTGACCTATCTGCTGTATGACTTCTCCTGCACGCTCTGCGAGGTGCCGATGAACAGCCTCGTCATGACGCTGACCGACAACACCGACGAGCGCACGCATATCCTGACCGTGAAGGGCCTCATCACCGTCCTTGCCGCCGTCATCGTCGGCGTTACGCTGAACTTCCTTGTCGATCCGGTCTCCGGCCCGGGCTTCAGCTTCACCTCCGTTTCCGTCGTCGCCATGATCATCTTCACGGCGATGATGCTGCCGCTTGTGTTTCGGGGAAAGGAATACAATACCGAACTGAAAAACGTCGAGGGTGAAAAGACCGAAACGTACACGCTCCGCGATATGTGGAACTGCGTGAAAACAAATAAGTATATGATGATCTACCTTGCTTCTTCTCTGATTGCAGGCGTCACGGCAACGTCCTCGGCGGTATCGAGTCTGATTGCGTTCTATCTGTTCGGCGGGCGCACGATCGTTACGTCGCTTCCGGTGCTGATCGCGTTTGTGCCGGCGATTATCATCAATACGCAGGCGGATAAGATCTCCAAGAAATTCGGACGGAGAAATTCGATGCTCCTCCTCGGCGTGGTGTTCGGCGGGATGTACCTCTTGCAATACATCGTCGGATATGAGAATATAGCAGTGTTCGTGATCCTCGGCACGATTGCGGGTCTTGCGAATTCGCTTCGCTATGTGTTCATGAACTTCATCGCGCCGGATACGATCGAATACACGCGCTATAAAACCGGCAAGGACTGCGCGGGCATCTTCTATTCGCTGAACGCCTTTGTGAGCAAAGCGACCGGCAGCGTCGGCGCAAGCCTCGGCTTGCTCGTCATGGGACTTTACGGCTGGCATGAGGTGACGGCAGACAGCTATGAAGAATTGCTCGCCATGGGCATGGAGGTCGGCCAGGCGGCGTATCAGACGCCGACGGCAATTCACGGCATGTGGGTTGTGTATGCGCTGATTCCGGGCATCGGTTTCTTGCTCTCGGCGCTCGTGCTGCTGTTCTATCGCCTGAAGGATAAGGATGCCGAGCTGATGGCCAAGTGCAACGGCGGTGAGATCACCCGTGCCGAGTGCGAAGCGCAGCTTTCGAGAAAGTATTGATGAAACGGGAAAGCTTCAACAGCGGCTGGCTGTTTTATCATGGCGGCGGGACAGCCTTGGAGCGCACCATAAAAGGCGCACAGCCGCCGATCCCGGTCACGCTGCCCCATGACGCCATGATCGGACAGACGCGAAACGCGCAAACGCCCACAGGCAACGCCTCCGGCTACTATCCTGCCGAGACCGTTCACTATACCAAGGAATTTGAATGGAACGGCGATTCCGGCGCAGCGTATTTGGAATTTGAGGGCGTCTATTACAATGCGGCGGTGTATCTCAACGGACGCCTGGCGGCGCAGCATCCGAACGGCTATACCGCCTTTACGGTTGACATCACTCCCTTCCTGCATCCGGGAAAGAACACCGTCAAGGTGCTGGTGCGAAACGGTGTTCCGTCCAGCCGCTGGTATACGGGTACGGGAATTTATCGGAATGTGTGGCTGCTTCGGGCGGGCGGCGTCCATATCGCGCCGAACGGTGTGAAGATCACAGTGGCGGAAGCGGATGAGAAAGCCGCGGCGCTGCTGATCCAGACCACATTGATCAACCGGACAGCAAAGCCGCAAACGCTTCGTCTGCGGCACCGGATCGACGGCGCGGAGATCAGCGCGCCGGTAACGCTCATGGCGGGCGAAACCAAGACGGTATCCCTGCGCTTTACGCTAGAGCATCCAAAGCTCTGGAGCACAGACGAACCAAACCTGTACGACTGCGAAACCGTTCTGGAAGGACTGGATAGCGAGCATACCCTTTTTGGCATTCGCACGCTTTCCTTGGACGCCGCGCGCGGGCTGCGTGTCAACGGCGAGTCCGTCAAGCTGCGCGGCGGCTGCATCCATCAGGATCACGGCATCGTCGGCGGGATCGAGCATCGGGCTTTGACCTTCCGGCGCATCCGCAAGCTCAAGGAAGAGGGTTACAACGCCGTCCGCTGCGCGCATTTTCCCACGAGCCGGACGGTGCTGGAGGCCTGTGACGAGCTTGGAATGCTCGTCATGCTGGAGCTTTGCGACGCTTGGACGACGCCGAAAGTGGATTTTGACTATTCCACCTACTTCCTTTCTCATTGGAAGGAAGACGCTACGGCGATGGTGGAGCTGGCTGTTCATCACCCCTCGGTGATCCTCTATTCCATCGGCAACGAGATCTGCGAGGTCAGCGATCCGCATGAGGCGCAGTACGGCAGACAGATCTGCGACCACATCCGGGCATTGGACCCCACGCGCTATCTCACCAACTGCGTGAACCCGGTGCTGTCGCTGATGGAGCGCATTCCGGAGCTGGCGGTCAAGGCCGGGGCGGACATCAATTCGATTCTGAACGGGAATGCGGAGGAACTGGCAAAGCTCATGGCTTCCCGGGAAATCGGCGAGCCGCTCGAAGAGGCGTTCAGCTATCTGGATGTGGCGGGTTACAATTACGCCACGTTCCGTTATGAAGCGGACGCCGCGCAATATCCCCACCGCGTCATGCTGGGCGCAGAATGCTATCCCGGCGCCCTCTATGAAAATTGGAGGCTCTGTGAGAAGCTGCCGCAGTTGATCGGAGACTTCGGCTGGGCGGCGTGGGATTATCTCGGCGAAGCCGGTGTCGGGCAGCACCGCTACGGCGAGGCGGTGGCGTACGATCTGTACGGTGCGTACCCTTGGCGAACGGCGAACTGCGGCGACTTCGATTTGATCGGCGATCGCCGTCCGGTTTCTTATTGGCGGCAGATCGTTTGGGGCCAAAGAAAAGAACCGTATATCGCCGTGCAGGATCCCGCTCACTACGGAGAAAAGCAGTCTCCCACCCGTTGGGGCTGGTCGGACGCCCTGCGAAGCTGGAATTACCGGGACTATACGGGCAAGCCCGTTGTCGTGGAGGTCTATTCCGACGCCGATGAGGTGGAGCTGCTGGTCAACAGCCGCTCGGTCGGAAAACAAAAAACGGAACGCTGCAAGGCACTGTTTGATACCGTTTACGAGCCGGGCGAGCTGACAGCGATCAATATCCGGGACGGAAAGTCCGCAGAACAGGACCGGCTGACAACGGCCTCCGACAACGTGCATATCGAACAGACGGATCTCGGCAACGGAATCGTCGAGCTTTCCGTATTGGACGAAACCGGCGTCCTCAACCCGGAAGCGGTGTTGACCGTGTCGGCGGAAACGAACGGTGCGCGCACGATGCTCGGCTTTGGCTCTGCCGATCCGAAGAGCGAGGAAAACTATTTCGATAAGACCATCAAAACCTATCACGGCCGGGCGCTCATCGTGACGCGCGGTGACGGAGAATTAACGATCGAGGTGCAATGATATGGCATTTACGGCAATCAAACGGGCGGTGATGAACGCCCGCTTCCACAAGATCAACAAGCATTACAAGACCGATCTCGTCGTCGGAGATCGCAGCTATATCCAACGCGAAGGGAAAGACCCGGTGGAGGTGCTGTTCTATTATCCCGAACAGCGAGAAAATATGCCGGTGTTCGTACAGATTCACGGCGGAGCATGGGTCGGCCTGGATGCGGTGGACGACGACCGCTATTGTCAGCGATTGAGCAAGGAACTAGGGGCGTTCGTGGTCAACGTAAACTACAAGCGTTT
>ONLX01000098.1 GCA_900318765.1 uncultured Eubacteriales bacterium | reverse complement strand
TTCTTTCTGTTGCACTTTCCTTGAAGTCGCCTTCACCGGGTGTTACCCGGCACCCTGCCCTGTGGTGCTCGGACTTTCCTCATCTCCTTACGGAGCCGCGATCGTCTGTCTTACTCACTATGTCAAAGGTCAATCCTGATCAATATACAGCAATCTTCCGCAGTTCTCACACTCGATCACCGCGCCGTCCCCCAACAGCCGGGACAGTGCAAGCGTCGGGAGACCGACGTTGCAGCCGCTGCACTTGGCTTCCTTCACGGGCACGACCGGCGTCCCGTGGTGCATTCGCGCACGCTTGTACCGTGCCATCAGCTTCGGATCCACGTCCCGCTCCTTCCGCAGCATTTCGGTATCGAGCGCGTCCAGTTCCTTTTGTGCGTCGTCCTTCTCCCGATTGCAGATCTCGCGGAGCTGATCGTATTCCTTCTTCGCCTTGCTCCCGATCTGACGTGTCTTCTGAAATTCAGCGATCTGCTGTTCGAGCGAAGCAAACGTTTGCTTGAGCTCCTTCTCCATCGTCGAAAGCTCTTTGTTCAGCTTCTCGATATCCTGACGGAATTCGGTCATTTCCTCCGCGGTCGTCTCCTCGTCGTTTTCGAGAATCTGCAGTTCGGACGTTTCGAGCTCCAGACGCTTGGCGGTCGCCTGATACTGCTGATTGATTCGTTTTTCGACCGCCGTGACCGCCTCCAGATCATCGGTCAGTTTCTTCAGCGTCGCCTGCTGCGTCTTCAGCAGCTTCGATAATTTGTTCAGCCGAACGCGTGCATCCGTCGTGCGAAGCCCGTTTTCAACCTGCTGTTTTTCCAGGTCCACATCCTGATACGCCAAAAGTGCAATTGGTTTCGACATCTCGTATCCTCCTATCGGGTCTGCCATGGAGCCTTCTCCATGCGTGTTTCATAATATTTTACACCATTTTCTTCGTTCTGTAAACGGGAAATCCATTTTTTCAGCACAACGGATTCCGTCTGATAATGCCCTGCCTCGATCAAAGTCAGTCCGAGCATGTTCGCCGCGATTGCTTCATGGTGCTTCATCTCACCTGTCACGAAAACATCGCAGCCCATCCGGACCGCATCCGGATAGAGATCACCGCCCGCGCCGCCGCAAAGGCCGACGCGTTGGACAAGCCGATCCGAATCGCCCGCATACCGCACGGTTATCTTCAGCGTTTTGCTGCATACATCCGCAAACGCTCCGAGCTGCATCGCGGTCTCCAGCATGCCGACGCGTCCCATTCCATCCGCCGAAAGCGGCTCACAATGCTTGACGCCGAGCGTTTCCGCCAAAGCGTCGTTCACACCGCCGAGGCAGATGTCCAGATTGGTATGCGCAGCATAAAGTCCGATGCCGTTTTGGATCAGTCGGTAGGCGGCCGCCGTCTCCGGATCGTCGGGCAGAATTCGCTTGATTCCGTGAAAGAACAGCGGATGATGGACCAGCACCAGATCGGAGCCGCACCGAACCGCCTCTTCCGCTACCGGAAGCGTACAATCCAGCGCAACCAAAACGGTTCGGATTTCCCGCTCCGTTCCGATCAGAAGCCCTACGTTGTCGTACTCCATCGCCAGTTCCGGCGGAGCGATGCGATCCAGCATCGCAACAAACGCTTTTTCTTTCATAGCTCTGCATCCCTTCTCAAATCCCGAATCGATTCCAGCGCGGCAAGTTTCTGCAAAAGCGGTGCTTCCCCGGCCGACCCCTTCGCCGCCGACAACCGCGTTTGAACGAGCGCGATCCGGTGCAGGAGCAGCTTCGAAAACAGGGGATCGTTCCGTTCCCACGCAACAAATCCCATCTCAAAAAAATCATGCGGCCAGCCATGCGGCAATCGCTGCAGCTCCGTTCCCGGTTCCACGCGCATCAGTTCATACAGGCGCGCGCCTTCCTGCACGATCCGTTCCTCCGTCACGCGGTAATGGGCGCGATACAAATATTCACGAAGATCCGCCTGCGCACGCATCGGTTGGAGCACGGCCGTCTTTGCGCCCATCAACGGAACCGGAGAGGCAGAAAGGATCCTCGCCATCAGGGTTCCGCCCATGCCGAGGATCGCAAGCGCGTCACACTCTCCCTCGCGAAGAACGGACAGCCCATCCCCCGCGCGAAAAGAAACGCGATCCTGCAGCCCGATATACCCGATCAACTGCCGCGCCTTCCGAAGCGATTCTTCGCTGAGGTCCGACGCGACGACGAATTCGCAGTCGGCCCGCTGCAAAAGAGCAGCCGTAAGCCGCCCGTGATCACATCCGATATCCGCGACGCGCCGGCTGCCGCTCAGCAATTCGAGCGCGGCCTCGGTGCGCGGCGTAAGATGCACATATCGCTGCGTCATAGCCGGATCGGTTTGAGCGGCGTTACGCGGTCGATCGACCCGCCGCCGAGGCAGACTTCGCCGTCATAAAATACAACCCATTGCCCGGGCGTTACCGCACGCTGCGGCCGATCAAAGACGACCGATGCGCCACCGGTTTTTGTCAACGTAACCGAAACTGCCTGATCCGGTTGCCGATAGCGAAACTTGGCTGTGCAGCGGAAGGTCTCTCCGGGCGCTTTTCCCGCAACCCAATTGACCTTGTCCGAAACGAGATCGGTCGAGTACAACTCTTCATGCTCCCCCTGCTGAACAATCAGCAGATTGCGTTTCAAATCCTTTCCGATCACGAACCAGCTCTCGCCCGTGCCTTCGCTTCTGCCGCCGATGCCAAGACCCCGTCGCTGCCCGAGCGTATAGTACATCAATCCGTCGTGCGTGCCGATGCGCTTGCCGTGCTCGTCCACAATATCGCCCTTCTGGGCCGGCAAGAACTGCATCAAAAACTGTTTGAAATTCCGTTCCCCGATGAAGCAGATGCCCGTGCTGTCCTTTTTTGCGGCATTTGAAAACTGCTGTTCCCGGGCGATCCGCCGGACATCGCTTTTTTGCAGCGTGCCGACCGGAAATACGACGCGGGAGAGCTGCTCCGGCTTGAGCCCCGCCAAAAAATACGTCTGATCCTTGTTGGCGTCAAGCCCGCGCAGCAGCCGCTTTTGTTCATCCAGTCTGCAATAGTGTCCGGTCGCAAGCGCAGAGGCTCCGCTCTTCAAGGCAAAATCCAGGAACGCTTTGAACTTGATCTCGCAGTTGCAGAGAACATCCGGATTCGGGGTACGCCCTTTGCGATATTCCTCCAAAAAATAGGAAAAGACGCGATCCCGATATTCCTCGGCAAAGTTCACCGTATAATACGGAATGCCGATCGTATCGCAAACGCTGCGGACGTCCGCATAATCCTGCGTTGCGGTGCAAACGCCGTCCTCGTCATCCTCTTCCCAATTTTTCATGAACACGCCAACAACGCTGCGCCCTTCCTGCTTCAGAAGATACGCAGCGACCGCGCTGTCCACCCCGCCGGACATTCCGACAACAACGTGTCCCTCGTTCATGTTGCCTTATGCAATCTCCTTGACCGAAAAGCCTGCTTTTTGGATCGCGTTCTTAAGCGCTTCGGTATCCGCAAAATCCGCAATCTCGGCAGAGCCGATCTCAACGTTCTTCACATCCGCGCCGATCTCCTTCAGAGCGGCCGTAACCTTTGCCACACAATGCATGCAGCCCATACCTTCGATTTTCAATACCATAAAAGAAGCACCTCCTTTGTGCTGATACCAGTATAACACAAAGGAGGCTGATTTCAAGTATTCCCTTCGGAATTTTACGGATCAGTTTCCGCAATTCCCCGTGAAGCCAAAGCGATTGCCGCCATTGCAGCCGCAGTTTCCGCCGCAATACTTCGAAAGAAGCATCAGCCAGATCAGCGTGTCACAGGAAGTACCGTTCTCGTTGTCGCCGAGGAGCAGCAGCAGAATCAGGATCCAGGTCAAGTTCGAACCACCGAAATTCATTCGTGTTTCCTCCGTATTTTGATATTCCGATGCAGGCGCATCGTTACTATATCATACGCACCCGGAGGAAAAACTGTTCCGTCAGCGGTTAAACACGCCGAAGAACTTCGCAAGCGGAGCCAATACTTCGTTGAACTGCTGGATGCTCTCGTTCAACGTCTTGATGTCGACGTCCGCCAGATTCTTCATCGCGATATCAGCGTTCTCAATTACGGACTGCAGCCCGTCGAGGCTGCCGCTCAAGGTCTCAATCATTTCCGACGCAGAGGCCGCAAGGGTCTGATACGCCTCATCGAGCGCGGCAAAATCCACCTCTCCGAGGTTTTCCGCTACCACGTCGATCTTTTCGGCTGTTTCGGTCAGGGTTGCGGAGATCGTTTCGATCTGTGTCTTCAAAAAGCCCATTCCGATCAGCAGCGCAACGAGCGCGATCAAAGCAATCGCGATGCCGCCAACGCCCATCCAGAGCCGGATCCGGGAACAGCGCAGCTGCTTCTTCTCGGTGTCCAAGATTTTCTGCAGCAGTTCAGCGGTCGGCTGTGTCGTTTGCAACGTATTGGTTTCCATGCCCCGTACCTCCAAATTGATTTATCGCAAGATCGTACAGACCTTTTTGAGCTCCGCGACTTTCTTGTCCGGCAGCGGCCGCACCGTGTACTTTTCCGGATGCAAACACTCGTTTGCGCGTACGAAGAACGTAGCGTCGTCGACCTCCGGGAACAGCACGCCGTTTCGCTTCTGCAGCGTTTCCATGGCGGTCTTCACGGTCGGATGCACTTCGATATACATCCGGCGAATCTTGCTGCCCTTCAAAATCTGCAGCGTCTGCTTGCGCAGCCGGTTGAACACGGTATACGGCGACAGCACCTTCGCTTCGCCGTCGCAGCAGGGGCAGGTCACTTTCAGCGTGTCCCCGATGCTGCGCCCGGTCTTCTTTCGGGTCAGCTCCACGAGTCCCAGATGTGTGAACCCGAACACGTGTGAGTGCGTATGATCGGCGCGCATCACGTTCTTGAGTGTCTGCAAAACGAGCTGCCGGTCGGATTCCTTCTCCATATCGATAAAGTCGATGATGACGATACCGCCGATGTCCCGAAGCCGGAGCTGCAGCGCAATCTCCGTTGCGGCTTCGATGTTGGTTGCCGTGATCGTTTTTTCGAGATTGTCCTTCCCGACGAACCGTCCTGTATTCACATCGATCACGGTCAACGCCTCGGCGCGGTCGATGATCAGATATCCGCCGCTTTTGAGCCAGACCTTGCGGGCAAGCGCGCGATCGATTTTGCTCTCGGTCTCGTACCGTTCAAACAGCGCCTCGCTGTCCTTAAACAGAATGCGCGGCTTGAGCTTCGGCGCCATCACGTCCGCAATCTCACGGATCTTCTCATACGCAGCCGTGTCGTTTACGAACACGCGATCGAC
>ONLX01000018.1 GCA_900318765.1 uncultured Eubacteriales bacterium | reverse complement strand
CTTTCTTCCATCCGGAGCGGTATGCGCGTTGCGATCAAAGCCAATCTGGTTGCAGCCGGCACCCCGGAATCAGCCATTACCACACATCCGGTTGTGCTTGCTGCTCTGACCGAATTGCTGATCGAACGCGGTGCGACCGTTGTTGTCGGAGACAGTGCAGGCGGACCGTGGATGCTTTCGCATATGAACCACATTTACAACGTGAGCGGCATGCATGCCATTGAAGAGGCGGGCGGAGAACTCAATCGTGACATGACGGAGGCAGATGCCGAGAATCCAAATGGCGTAAAAGCAAAGTCATTCCGCTATACTGCTTGGTTGGATTCATGCGATTGTATGATCAATGTCTGCAAATTGAAATCGCATGGGATGATGACCTTGTCGAATGCGGTTAAGAACCTGTTCGGAACGGTTCCGGGAATTCTGAAACCGGAGTATCATTATCGTTATCCGAACCCGAACGACTTTGCCGATATGATCGTCGATATCTGTGAATATTGGAAACCGGTCCTGCACATATGCGATGCGGTGATTGCTATGGAAGGAAACGGGCCGACGCAGGGACGACCGTATCCGATGAATGCTTTGCTTGCATCGAAGAATCCGCATGCGTTGGACTGGGTCGCGGCAAAGATGATCGGAGCGGATTCGGAAGATATTCCGACATTGCAGGCAGCGAAGAGACGCGGGTTGCTTCCGGATCGGTTTGAGGAGATACCGATTGACGGGAATTGGCAGAAGGATACCGCTCGCGACTTTGATCGGATCATCAATCGCAACAGTACGCTGTTTTCCGAGAATGATACGGTGTTCGGAAAGATCAAACGTGGATTTCTTACGTTTGCTCTTGGAGCAAAACCGATGGTGACCAAGAAAGAATGTATCGGTTGCGGAAAATGCGCGAAGATTTGTCCGGCAAACGCCATCACGATGCAGAGCGGTCTTCCGATTATTGACCGAAAGAAATGTATTCTGTGCTTTTGCTGTCAGGAATTCTGTCCGAAAGGCGCAATGAAATCGCATCGTTCGCCGATTGCAAGAATGATCAATCATTAGGAGTATACGGCAAGTATGCCGCAATAAATAAAAGGAGAAAAAACTATGAAGAAACTTTGGAACGAATTCAAAACCTTTGCGTTCAAAGGAAACGTGCTTGATATGGCGGTTGGCGTCATCATCGGCGGAGCATTCGGCGCAATCGTGACTTCCCTGATCAACGATTTGATTATGCCGCTGATCGGCCTTCTAATCAAGGCGGACTTTTCCAAGTGGTTCGTTGCACTGGATGGGAACACCTATGCCAGTCTCGAAGCTGCCAATGAAGCAGGCGCAGCGGTATTGAACTACGGCAGCTTCATTTCGGCGATTGTTTACTTCCTGCTTGTTGCTCTGTGCATCTTCCTTGTAGTAAAAGGTGTTGCGACCGCTCGGAAGAAGATGGAAGACCTGAAGAAGAAGGAAGAACCCGCCCCCGAACCCGCAAAGCAGCCGCGTCTTTGTCCGTACTGCTTTGGCGAAATCCATGACGAGGCAACGCGTTGCCCGCATTGCACAAGCGAACTTCCGAAGGAAGAATAACAATAACGTTCTCATATTAAGAACGTTGAATTAAACCCAGGCATCGAAAGGAACGGACAGCATGCTGCAGGATGATAAGATTCTTGTCGGAAAAGGCGAGAAAGAAGCTTATATTTTGCCTCAGATGGCAAATCGACATGGCCTGATCTCAGGGGCGACCGGAACCGGTAAGACCATTACACTCAAAGTGATGGCGGAATCCTTTTCCTCGTTGGGCGTTCCTGTCTTCTTGGCAGATATCAAAGGAGACCTCTCCGGATGCTGCAAACCCGGCGAAAGAAGCGACGCGCTGGACAAGCGCTTGAACAAGCTCGGGATAGATCCGGAGTCTTTCCCCTACGTGCGGTTTCCTGTCCGTTTCTGGGATGTTTTTGGGGAGAAAGGGCATCCGGTTCGAACGACGGTCAGCGATATGGGTGCATCCTTGCTGGCGAGGCTGCTGGGTTTGACCGACGTGCAGACCGGAGTCTTATCCATTGTCTTTCGTGCTGCAGACGATAATGGCTGGTTGCTGATTGACCTGAAAGATCTCCGCGCGATGGTTTCTTATGTAACGGAGCATGCTGCGGAGCTTTTGGATGAGTATGGAAATATCTCAAGGCAGTCGGCGGGCGCCATTCAGCGTGCGCTGTTGCAGCTTGAGGATGCAGGCGGAACGCTGTTCTTCGGTGAGCCTGCAATTCATTTGACTGATTGGATGCAAACCGATTCGGACGGAAGAGGCTTTATAAACATTCTGCATTGCGAGCGGCTTTATCGATCGCCGCTGTTGTATTCCACATTTCTGCTTTGGCTCTTGGCAGAACTCTTTGAAGAGTTGCCGGAGGTCGGGGATCCGGAAAAACCGAAACTTGTCTTTTTCTTTGACGAAGCGCATTTGCTCTTCCGGGATGCACCGAAAGCTTTGGTTGACAAGATAGAACAGGTTGTAAAATTGATTCGGTCCAAGGGCGTTGGCGTCTATTTCATTTCTCAGCAGCCTTCCGATCTGGCAGAAACCGTACTTGCGCAGCTTGGCAATCGTGTTCAGCATGCATTGCGTGCGTACACGCCTGCCGAACAGAAAGCAGTTCGTGCTGCGGCAAATTCTTTCCGGGCTAATCCGGCGTTTCAAACCGAAGAGGTGCTGCAGGCGCTCGGAACCGGTGAAGCGCTTGTCAGTTTTCTTGATGAGAAGGGTATTCCGGGAATTGTTGAACGGGCGACCATTTTGCCCCCACAATCCATGATGGGCGTAATCGACGAAGAGCGTCGTGCCGCGGAGATCGAGGCCGATCTTCTGTACGGCACGTATGAAGATGCAGTAGACCGGGAATCCGCTTATGAAGTGTTGAAAGCGCGGAAGGTAAAGGCGGATGAGGAACAAGCCGGGCAGGAAGCAAAAGAGGAAGAGGAAAAGCAAAGAAAACAGGAAGAGAAAGCGAAGGAAAAAGAAAAGACCTCTGCTGCGAAAAAAACGACGAAGAAGAGCAAGAGCGCGCTTTCCAAAGCTGCTTCCAGTACGATGACGTCCATTGGACGTGAACTCGGAAAATCGGTTGCAAGAGGACTGCTTGGAACCATAAAGAAATGGTTTTAAACAGCACTGAAATGAAAACATTTTGAACGTCTCGTGAAGAATCGCCGCGACATCTTGAAGAACCGATTTCGGTTTGCTATAATATAATAAAGGTAAAGATGTCAGGGGGAGGGAGCAGAATGGTATTTGTTGGAATTTTGTTGATTGTATTGGGTCTTGCGTTCGGCGCACTCGGCTACTTGATTGCGTTCCGAAGGAAGTATGCTCTGATCAATCATTTTGTAGATGATAAGAATCGCGGAAAATTCGACGATGCTTTTGCACAGCGCACTGGTCTGTTTGAACTGCTGTGGGGATTTCTCTCCGTACTGTTTGGCATTCTGGTTCTCTGCATCCATACCGTTCCGTTTACCTGGGTTGCTCTGCTGCTCGTTGTGCTCGGCACATGCGGAACGTTGGTCGTTCATACGCTTCTTTCCATCAAACGGAAATAATTTGGATTTCGTAAGAGAGAGCCGCAAGGAATTGCGGCTCATTTTTATGAATTTACGAGAATGCTTTTCCGAACAGGAATCAACAGAAGGATGCTCAGTGAGATTACCAAAGTAATTGTAACGGCAAGCCCGCCTTCCAAACCGAATGCTCCTCCATTGAACCAAACAGCAGATTCGGACAATTCCGTTGAGAGAACGGATGGACCGAATGCATTTCCGCTGACCAGGATTCCGAACATGTTTCCCTGGAAAAAATTCCACGCCGAGTGCAAAGCACCGATCCCCCAGATGTTTCCACGCTTCCAAAGATAAACGGAAGCAAAACACCCAAACAGGAACAGATTCAGAAATGCAAGAGGAGTAAGTCCGGAATTCATTATGTGAAGCAGCATAAACAAGGCGGAATTGATGGTAATCGCAACTATCGGTCGATATCGATTCGCGATGGACAACATCAAAAACCCTCTGCAAAGAACTTCTTCCGCCATGCCCTGCACCAAAAACATCAGAAGATAAAGCAGGATCGACCATGAAAATCGGAACGAGAATTCCATGATTTGAGCTGTTCCGCTCAAGATGCAGAGAAACACCGAAGCAGAGATCATTGTTCCACCGATCAAAAAACCAAGCCCATATTCTTTTATAATGTTTTTCCGGACAAAACCAATTCCTGCAAGGCTTCGCTTATCTATAAGAATACAATATAGGACGCAGATAAACAGCAAACAGCCAAACGACAAAGAGGAACGGAGCAGAATGGACCATTCAGAAGAGATCAGCGGCTTTTGCACAAAATATTGCACCAGATTGAACGGCAGAAATAAACCCATTGAAGCGAGCTCTGCAATCAAAAGAAGCAGAATCGCGATCAGTACGTCCAATAACCAGAAACGACGATATTTCGCTGCTTCCGCCGCAAGATTCAGAGAGGTTTTTGCAAATCGTTTCATCTTCCTTTTTTCCTTCAAAAAACATGTAAAGTATACCTCTTTCTATTGCAAAATTCAAGGATCGGTGTTACAATAAATCAGAAATTACATATAGCCTTATCAAGAGTGATGGAGGGACGGGCCCTGTGAAATCCGGCAACCTGCTTTGGCAAGGTGCCAATTCCCGCAGCGCAAGCTGGAAGATGAGACGGTTAGGCTCATCTTCGGATGAGTTTTTTCTTTTCTCTTGTATAAGCGGAAAGTGAGAATTATGGGAAGAAATTTGTTTACGAGTGAATCGGTTACGATCGGCCATCCGGATAAGATCTGTGATCAATTAAGCGATGCTGTTTTAGACGCGATTTTGGAGCTTGATCCGAAAGCGCGCGTTGCCTGTGAATGTGCTTGCACAACGGGACTTGTCCTTGTTATGGGCGAAATCACGACTGACTGTTATGTGGATATTCAGTCCATCGTTCGGAATACCATCTGTGAGATTGGGTATGATCGTGCAAAGTATGGTTTTGATGGAAGCACCTGCGGTGTGATTGTTGCGTTGGACAGTCAGTCTCCCGATATTGCATTGGGGGTGGACCGGAGCCTGGAAAGTAAGACCGGCATGGAACAGGATGATAGGGATACCGGTGCCGGGGATCAGGGTATGATGTTTGGTTATGCCTGCCGTGAAACAGAATCCTTCATGCCGCTTCCCATCGATCTTTCGCATAAGCTGACCCGAAAGCTGACTGCGGTACGCAAAAATGGCATTCTGCCGTATTTGCGGCCGGACGGAAAATCGCAGGTGACTGTTGCGTATGAAGACGGCGTTCCGACACATATTGAGACGGTCGTCCTTTCCACACAGCATGACGATCAGGTTACGCATGAAATCCTTGAAAAAGACCTCTATGAAAAAGTGATTCTTCCGAGCCTTCCTGCGGAATTATTGGATGAAAAGACACGCATTCTTGTAAATCCGACCGGACGATTTGTCATCGGCGGACCACACGGCGATTCCGGACTGACCGGCCGCAAGATCATCGTGGATACGTATGGCGGATATGCCAGGCATGGCGGCGGAGCTTTTTCCGGCAAAGATCCGACGAAAGTGGATCGCAGCGCTTGCTACATGGCCCGTTACATCGCAAAAAATGTTGTTGCAGCGGGACTTGCGGATCGTTGTGAGATTCAGGTCGCATATGCCATTGGCGTTGCACAGCCCGTATCCGTACGCATCGACACATTCGGAACAGGGAAGGTTCCCGATACGTTGATTGAGCAGGCTGTCTGCGATGTGTTTGACCTTCGTCCAGCGGCAATTATCGAAACGCTGGATTTGCGCAGACCGATTTATCGCAAAACCGCTGAGAACGGCCATTTTGGAAATCCTGCGTTCCCGTGGGAACGCGTCGACCGGGTCGATGCACTGAACGAGACAATTGCAAAATTGACAAAATAACCTCCAGTGGTAAAGACTAAGGAACACAGCAAACTCGGAGCATCGACTATCCAACCATATCGTGTTTCAAAGTTTAGAATAAAAGAAGGAGAGAGTGAAAACTCTCTCCGATTTTCATTGAACCGAAAGCAGCATTACCGCGTCGTTACATATTCGGCAAGCGCGAGCGCAATGCTGAAATGACCCGGATCGTGCTGCGTATGGGCAATCTGACCTTCTGTCCTTCGGTCGGTCCATTTCGGCGCGTCCAGAAGATCGCCGCTTGTAAAAAACATATATACGTCCATTCCACGGAAGTCGCATACAGCCTGTACCGCTGCGCCCTCCATCTCAACGGAGATACAGCCATCTGCTTTGTGCTTTTCGAAGTTGTTGACCGTTTCTCTGTAGAAGGCGTCGGTCGTCCAAGTCTTGCCCATAACGTATGGAATATGATGCTCTTCCATAAAGGCTTTCACAATGGCATGATTTTTGATTCTGATGTAGTCTGACGCCGGCGCATAGTGATAGGAGGTTCCTTCATCTCTGTAGGCGTCTGTCGGTATCATAACCTTTCCTCTTGCGATATCTTTGTTCAAACATCCGGCTCCGCCAAAATGAATGATTTTATCCGCATCCAGAACGGTTGACAGTTCTTCAATCGGCCCGACGCAGGCAGGCGCGCCAACCCAAGTTCTGTAGAATCCAAATCTCTTTCCGTGGTATGTCAGCACATAGACGGCAGTTGAGCCGCAACCCATCACAAATTCTCCGACTTTTTCGCAATCATAGTTGGCAGTCACATATTTTTCTATCTCACTGGAAAAAGTAAAGATCACTGCATCCACTTGAATTGCGTTTTTGCTTCGTTGTACGTTGATCTTTGCAGGTGATTGATCATCAAATGAATCCGTTATCATAATTCATTTCCTTCATCAATTATTCGCTTCTTTGGGAATTTTCATCCACATCCACAATGTAGATAATATCGCTTGTGAAACGTCCGCCCTCATAGGGAACATTATACATCTGATCATTCCAGTAAAGTTGTGTGGTTTGACCGCCATCTAAGTTGAATGCAATTTTGCAGCCGAGCGATTCCATCAGCTGAGCAGTTTCGGGAAGCGTCAATCCGTTGGAATACCCGGATTTTCTGCCGTCCACAGTGACAAAGCAATAATGTCCCGGTTCATAATATCCGAGAATTGTACGTGGGTTTGCGCGATTGATATCGGAATAAGACCGATCAAATGAGCTCAATGCATTTCCGTTTTCGTCCAGAAGACTCGGTCCGAATTCCCAAGCTTGCCAGACGTTCTCCTGATCAATGGCTTCCGGCTGGAAGGTATCCGAGTGGAACGTTTCCATCGTTCCGTCCCGATAGAGCAACAAAATATCATGCCCTTTCCAGGGTTTCCATGGATCGGGGGCGTACCGGACTCCGTTCCGAATCACAAGTCCCGTATGAATGTTGTAGGTGTAATAGTCGCCGTTGATTGCCACAAGCGCGTTGACACGGCGGGACATCTTTAAAAAGGACATCCATAATTTCTCTCCGCGCGTTCCGAAATTCTGATCCCAGCTTTCCGTGCGAAGGGAAGA
Organism: uncultured Eubacteriales bacterium; assembly: GCA_900318765.1. Classification (GTDB taxonomy): domain Bacteria; phylum Bacillota; class Clostridia; order Christensenellales; family CAG-138; genus UBA3792. The sequence continues at coordinate 4,238 of ONLX01000018.1, read as the reverse complement.
GAGGTCCTGAAGATGTACATCTGTGACAAAATAAACAAGTCGGCGCGTCAACGGGGAACTGTCATATCGTGTTACCACAATGGAGACGTTTTTGGAAGTATAGGATGTTTCCGTTTTTTGGAATCCATCTTGCGTAGAAAAGCCGGAAAAACGTCCGCCGAGCAGTCCCTCTGGCGTCGGGTCCGGAGAAGGTTCTTCCGTTGGGTCCGCCGTCGGCACAGAAGTCGGTTCAAGACTTGCTTCGATCGGAGAGGGGGAAGGAATGGCTTCCTGCGTGTTTATGGGCGCTTCCGAAGGAAGCGAAAAATCAATTTCAATCTCTTGCTGTTTCGCAGGGAGAGCGGAATTGATTGGCTGCATGCTCGGGATCGCTTCAACTGCGGGCTGTCGGACGCATGCAACGAATGAAGTCAAACAGAATCCTACAATCAAAGCCGAAAAACAGGAACGGATCTTTTTCATGACGTTACGGCTCATCTGTGGGTTCCGGTGTATCGGAGGATAGGGCATAATCAGTCACTTCGGATTCGACTGCCTCATCGGAAATCGGCGGTTCATCCGCTTGTTCGGAAGACGCTTCATCCGGATCCGGAACATCTCCAACGGGTTCTGCAATATAAATGATATCGGAAAGCCCTCTGAGATAACTGCCGGAAGGTTTGTTGTACAGCTTATGATTCCAATAGAGCTGGGAGGAATTGCCCCCATCCATATTGTACGCCTGTTGACATCCGAGATCGACCATCAGCTCGGCGAGGGTGGAAAGCGTCAACCCACGGGAATACTTGCCCTGGCGTCCTTCCACAATGACAAAACAGTAATGACCGGGTTCGTAGTACCCGAGCACGGTGCGCGGATTGTTGACGCGGATGGAGTAATTCGGATAGTCCGCACGAGGCGTACCGTCTTCCTCGATCAGATACGGTCCGAATTGCCATCCCTGCCAAACATTGGAAAAATCGGCTTCCAAATCGAATTCTTCAGCCGTAAAAACTTTCATGGTTCCGTCATTATAGATCAGGCAGATATCGCGCTGTTTCAGTATTTTATTGCGATACAGAATACCATTGCGCAGAATAAAGGAATTCGAGTGCGCGCCGTGAAAGTCACCGTTGATTGCAACGATGGCATCGACGTTGTCTCCCATATTTTTGATCAACGTGGAATTTGCACGGTCAAACCCTTTTGCCGCTTCGGTGCGCAAAGAGGAAAGATCCTGGATAAAGATATCGGCGACAAAATAGGTCAAAGGATCGCTCGTGTACGGATTTGTCGTATGCTTGGAGAGCGTAACCGATACTTTCTCGCTTACATAGGAGAGCTCGTCCTCAACGGGTTCATCCCCATAGTAGAAAACATCGTATTTTCCACCGATCAATCCCTTCGGTGTCGGAGTCGGCGTTGGGGTCGGAGTCGGCGTCGGGGTAGGTGTCGGCGTCGGTTCAGGCGTAACGACTTCAATGGTTGGCGTCGGCGAGGGGATGGAGGAAGGCGATGCACTCGGTTCCGATACGGTAACTTTCGGCGGTCGAATACATCCGGATACGAAGAATAACCCGATCACCAAAAGGATCAGATACGACAATTTTTTTAAGTTACTGTGCGACAGATTCATTTTCATTGTTATGACAGTTGACAGGAAAGCAGAGGCGGAAGAAGTCCGTATGCTTCCAAAAGAATTTTGATTCCGATCAAAACGAGGATCGCTCCTCCGAAGATCGTTGCGGCACGGCGGTATTTCATACCGAAGCGATGCCCGAGAACGATACCGATCAAAGAAAGTACGAATGTCGTACAGCCGATCAATCCGACCGCAAGAAAGATGCTTGTTCCGCCGAACAGCCAAACGATCTCCTTCTGCATGGAAAAAGAAATGCCGACGGCAAATGCATCGATGCTGGTCGCGACCGCCAAGAGGAGCAGTTTCCCGAGATTGGCAAGATTCAGATCGTCCGAATCGGCTTTGTCTCGAATACCGTCATAGATCATTTTTCCACCGAGGATTGCAAGCAACCCGCAGGCGATCCATGGACCGATTGTGATCAGACGGGCAAATGTCGATCCGAGCGCAAACCCGAGCAAGGGCATCAGCGCCTGGAACAAGCCGAAGAACCCAGCGATCAAAAGCGCTCGCGAGAGCCTGACGCGATCCATGCAGAGCCCTTGCCCCATCGATACGGCAAATGCATCCATGGACAGACCGACACCGATTCCCAAAATATCAAAAACGGACATCATTCATTCTCCGCAGCAGACTCCAATTCATACTTTGGGATTATAGCATAGTTCTTCCCGTTGCGCAATCAATTGATTCTGATTCTTTCATTATTTTACATTTTTGACGAAAAACGATTTGCAATCTTGATGCGGTTACGATATACTGAAGAACGAAAGTGAGGCAAATGGCATGAAACGAGTCCTGGGAGCAATTCGAAGAGCGGATGAAAAGTATCATCTGATCGAAGAGGATGATAAAATCTGCATCGGCGTCTCCGGCGGAAAGGATTCTCTGCTCTTGATGCGGGCGTTGAAGCTGTATCAACGTTTTTCCAAAACAAAGTTTGATGTTTGTGCGGTTATGCTGGATCTCGGCTTAAAGTACCAGAACACCAAGCCGATTTATGACTATGCCGAGCAGATCGGGATTCCGTTCGAGGTGATCCCCACGGAGATTGGGAAGGTCGTCTTTGAATACCGTGCGGAGCGCTCCCCCTGTGCGCTTTGCGCCAAACTGCGGCGCGGGGCGTTGAATACGGCTGCGCTCGCAAGGGGATGCAACAAGGTTGCGCTCGGTCATAATCGGGAAGACGTTTTGGAAACTCTTTTGATGTCGATGCTGTATGAGGGCAGAATGAATACATTCGCACCCTTAACGTATTTGACCAGAACCGGGATCACTGTGATACGGCCGATGATCTTTGTGCCGGAAAAGCATTGTCTGTCGGTTGCTAAGCAGCTGGAGCTTCCGGTGCTGCCTGCCAATTGCGAAGTTGCAGGTTCAACGAAACGGGAAGAAGCCAAGAATCTGATTCAATACCTTTGCAAGATCGTACCGGATGCCGATGTCAAAATGATGCATGCGATTGTGAATACGGAAAAGTACGGTCTCTGGGATCGGATGCGAACAAAAGAGACACAGGAACTTGAAGAATAACGATTGAAAAAAGGAGCGGGGGATATTATGATTATCGTCGGAATTTGCGGGGCATCGGGAAGCGGAAAAAGTACGCTTGCAAAACGCATACGGGACAGTCTGTCGTGCAATTGCCTGATTATCGGACAAGACTGCTATTATCATAACTTTTCGTATCTTCCGTTTGAAGAGCGGGTCCATCTGAACTATGATGAACCAAGCATCTTTGATTATGATGAACTGCTGCATGATCTGGACGAGCTGCAGGCAGGTCGCTCCGTCACGAAGAAGGGATATGATTATTCCCATCATCTTCGTGCGGATACAGATGAGCTGATCGATCCGCCGGATGTTCTGATTTTGGAGGGGATTCATATCTTCCATGATCCGCGGCTTCTTGAACGGATGGCGCTGAAAGTATACATGCATGTCGATATCGATGTATGCCTGCTTAGAAGAGTTCGCCGGGATATGAAGTCTCGCGGCCGCACGATCGACAGTATTACGGAACAGTATTTGGAAACAGTCAAACCGATGTATGAAAAGCATATCGCAAACTATATCAAGGTAGCGGATCTTGCGATTATGCGCGGCGGTAAAAACAACATGGCGATCGATTGCATTTCAGCTTATCTGACGACCAAAGTACTTGCGGAATCGTTTCAGAAGGAATCTCAAAAACCTTTTGAAGAACAATCTGTCTGAACAAAGACCAAAAAAAGGGGCGAAATCGCCCCGCTGCTAAGACCGTCCCAAAGTTTGTGTAAACCTCCAAACCGGTGTAGAATAAGAGCATCGGAATGGAGGTTCACTATATATGGCAAAGAAAAGCGGAAGACGCAGAAGTCCGGAGGAAGCAGCTCGTCGGGAAAAGATAAGGGAGTTGCTGGAGATGGCCGGTGTAAGCGGCATGAATGACATCCAGCAGCTGTTTCGGGAAACCATAGCGGAATTCATGGAAAACGGACTGGATTCTGAGCTGGACGAGCATCTGGGGTATGACCGTTACGACACAAATGAAAAAACGACAGACGACAGCCGGAACGGTCACAGCAGCAAAACGCTCAGAACCAGCTTCGGAGACACAACCATCCAGATCCCCCGG
>ONLX01000128.1 GCA_900318765.1 uncultured Eubacteriales bacterium | reverse complement strand
TTTATTATTATAACAAAGCGGGCCTTGTTTCACAAGATGCGATTCCAACATTTTCTTGCATAACCACCGAAACTTTACACAGAATAAAAGCGGAAAGGCAATTCGAATTGCCGATCAAGATGTAATAAAGGAGATACCCATGACTGATTCCAATGATGAACGTGTAGAACGTGCGAGCGAAACCGAACGCCGCAGAGGCAAGGATCATCCGGATAACCGGAATAACCGTACCGCAGAGAGCGCAAGAAACGAGATTCCCGAGCGGTACCGCTTTTAAGCGGACAGGAAGAAAACAGCGGGCAGGTTTTCTCCTGCCCGCTGTTTCGTTTTGTTACGGCAAATACGTAATCGTCACATATTTCAAAACGCCTTTGATGAATTCAAATTTGAATTGGTTATATCCAAAGTACTTGTCGGAATCTTTCTTGTAGGTCAAGGTATCGCTGTAATAGCCGTTGTCCCCGTCAAAATGACTCACGTCATCCGGCTCGCCGGCATTCGCGGTCAGCTGTTCCATGGTCAGATCCAGCGGGAACGCAAACTTCAGGATATCCTGCTGCTCATTCTCATGGTTCGGAAGGTATACTTCACAGATATAGCATTCAGAGATCGTTTTGTTCTCCTTGGTATCATTCATCGTGTACACCTGTGCAGACCAGTATTTCCCGAGCTCGATGCGGAACCCCTGAGACTGATAGTTCGGGTTCAAATTGTTGCCCGCATTGGCAAGATCCTTCTCGTCGAACGGGACGCCGGCATCGATCATGTCCTGCAAGGTCGAAACGCCAAGCGTAAATTTGGTACCGTTAACCCAGAAGCTCATATCATCAAAGTCGACATACGCGGCTTCTTCGGTCTTCTCAACAGGCACGGCCGTTTCCTCTGCCGCCGGCTCCTCTGTTGCGGGCGCTTCGGTCGCAGGCGCTTCCGTTACAGGAACCTCGGTAGCAGGGGCTTCCGTTTCGGGAACTTCCGTTGCAGGCGCTTCCGTTACAGGAACCTCGGTTGCTTCCGGTACTTCCGCCTTGGGTTCAACGGTTTTGCTTCCGCAGGCAAGCATCGCTGCGCAAAGCAAAGCAGCAACAAAGATCAAAAGATATTTTTTCATTTTCTTTCTCCTTTCCAATCATGCAAGGTTCATTATATCTCGAATGCTTCGCTTGTCAACATGAGCAATCAAAATATATTTTATAAAAAAGCTCCCGCCAAGGCAGGAGCAAAATCAGTCAAAGATAGAATTGTTCTGTCCGTCCTTCGTTCATCTGTTCACCCGTTATGGATTGTATGGGCAGGAATCAGATGGATCGTTTTCCAACTGCTATATCCGCTTTGCCTTCCTGTCTTCGCGAAGCGATCCCTTATTGCAGTGTCAGATAAAACTGTACCCCCGGCTGCGTTTCACGCGTCAACTGAATCCCATCGGAAAGCGACAGCGTTGTAACGGATCCGGTTTCCGTCTTTGTCACCGTCCCGTTTGACGCCGCAGAGCGGGATTCTCCGAGCGTATCCAGCATCGGATAGAAATCGGTCTCCGGTTCGCTGCCGTCGATGCACTCGAACAGCGCAACCGTCATCGAATAGATATCGTTTGTCCGGCTGTCAAGCTCTGCGGACAGGCAATATACCGTTCCGTTGGATGCAGTATAATACGCCTGCGCGCCCCAGATTGCGATCTTTGCGCTCGTTTGTTCGTTATAGAAATCGTGCAGCGTAGCCGTGTAATGGCTGCCGCGCAAGACTCTGTCCATACTGTCCCCATTGTTCAGGGTTTCGTTCGGACGCGATTTGAACGCGATCGCGAGCGTCTGCTCCCACAGCGACTGAATCTGCGCAATCGCATCGGCACGCGTACGCTCTTCCGGCAGCGGCGCGCGATCCGCGCCCTGCATCGTGCAGGACTGATACAGTTCCACGCGAACGGACCGCGACAGCGGGTCGGTAATACCGCCGGCGCTGACGATATTGACCGCCTCGTACGTCTCCCGATCATAGAGGCTCTTCTCCATAAGGGAGAAGATGCCGATATTGGCCAGCACCAATACGTAGGCAAGCAGGACCGTTCCGATCGACAGCGCCGTATAAACGAAGCGCGTATGCAGCGTTCGGTCGTTTGCGACGAAGTCCTTCGTTCGGCGCAGAACCTTCTTTCCGGTCTTATTCCACTTCTTCAGGCGAAGAGACAGCTTTGAAATCGGTTTATTCCTCATTGTCGTCCGACCTCCTCTCCCGTGAGGCGATATCGACTTCGAACCAAACCGTCGTCCCCTTCCCCCGTTCGCTTTCGAAATGGAGCGAGTCGCCGTGCAGCAACGCAATCCTGTTCGCGATCGCAAGTCCGAGTCCCGCGCCGTGCTGTGCGCGCGCACGGGATTTATCCACCATATAGAATGCCTCGGTAATGCGGGACAGCTCCTCTTTGGGGATTCCGATCCCCTCATCCCGCACTTCGATGCGATACCGTTTTTCAACCTTCCGTCCGGTCAGCCAGATCCGCTTGCCCGGAGAGGACGCTTTTCTCGCATTGTCAACAATGTTGGTCACAAGCGTCAGCAAAAGATCCTTTTCATACAGAATCATCTGCTGTTCAATCTCGTAATAGAACTGCAGCTCCGCCTTCTCAAGCATCGGCGTTACAACCGCTACAACATGGCCGAGCACACGTCTTGCATACCCGCGGATCAGTTTGAAGTCGTTTTTATCCAATACAACCAAATCCATCAGCTTCAGAGACATGGCTTCGAGCCGTTTTCCTTCGCTGTATATGAAATTCGCAGCCATGAATGCGTCTTCTTCATCAAGCTCCGAGCTGCGCAGCATATCGGCATAGCCTATGATCGACGTCATGGGCGTTTTCAACTCGTGAGAAAAGCTCGCAACAAAGTCCTTCTGCTGCTTTGCGGAACCCTCGAGCTCCGTCACTTGCTGCTCGATCGCTCCGGCCATCTCATTGAATGCGACGGTCAGATCGCCGATTTCATCCAGCGTGGTCACCTTGGCGCGGCGCGAATAATTGCCCTTCCCGATGATTCCCGTAAACCGTTTCAGGCGCACAAGCGGCTTGGAAGTAATCCAGGCGACGATCAGCATAACGGCCGTACAGACGGCAACCGTGATGCTGTGCAGTAAAATAACCGAATGGACCTGCTCCTCACGCAGGTTCATCAGATCGTCTGCATTGTAATGCACGGCAAGATAGTAATTGTTCCCGCCGATCACAACGTTTCCTGCCGTATGGAGAAGAACGGCCTCGTCCTCCTTTGTCAATCGGTACGCGAACCGACGCGGTCTCAGATCGGAAAACTCGATCGGATCCGAAAAATCGTTCCCGACCGATGCAATCAGTGCGCCGGCTTCGTCATACAATGCGCACGGCGCCTCGGTTCCCTGGTTCCTGCTTGCCCTCGCCAACAGCTCCTCATACATTTGTTGAGAGACTGAACTGTAATACAGGCGGACACCGTAGATCTCCGCTTCCATTGCCGAAGCCAACGCGGAAAATTCCGCCTCCGCCATGCGGACACGGAATTTCAAAGCAGCATCGAATCCTTGGGACACCAAAATCTGTCCCGCTATTCCGAACAACAGCGCGACAATTAAAACGGTGCAGAGACAGATTTTGAGAGCAAATTTCATGAGGAATCAGGAAGGATCGGTCAATTCCCGCGGCTCGTCCTCCATCGGAACTTCCAGGCGATAACCGACCTTATGAACGGTCTTGATGCGGTCCTGCCATCCGAGTTTCCTGCGAAGGCGCTGAATATGGCTGTCGAGCGTACGCGTTTCTCCCATATAGTCGGTTTCCCAGATCCGTTCGAACAGAGCTTCGCGGAACAAAGCCGTGTTCGGGTTCTGACACAAGACGACAAGCAGATCGAATTCCTTGCGGGTCAGATCGATTTTCACACCGTTGCGCGTGACTGCGCGGCCCTCATAATCGATCACGATATCCAGAATCGAAAGATACTTGCGGCTCTTGTTGTAACGGCGCAAAACGACCTCAATCCGTGCGACCAGCTCAACCAGTTCAAACGGTTTGACAATATAGTCCTCTGCGCCGAGCTTCAATCCCTTAACGCGATCGTTTACGTCGCTCTTTGCGGTCAGAAAGATGACCGGGATGTTCATCGGTCGAATAAAAGCCAACAGATCATAGCCATTGTATTTGGGCAGCATGATATCAAGCAGCACAAGATCAAACGGATTCTTCTCAAGCAGGTCCGCCGCTTCCTGCCCATCATAGGCGCAGGTGCAGGCATATCCCATCCGTGTCAGATTCATGCGAATCAAATTTGCAATCGGTTGTTCATCATCTACGATGAGAATACGAATCATAAGTCATTTCCCTCTTCCATATGTCCGATTTCATTATAGCAAGGAAATTCGTCCAAAATGCGTCAAAAGTATGACCAAACACTATTTTTTGGCAAATTTTGAGAATATATTTTTTCGAGGACGTTTCGGTTCTTCCTGCACGACCGGTTCTCTGCGCTGCGGGAACAGGTTCAAGAAGCCGGCATGCTGTAATTGAACGATCACCGCGCAGCAGATCGGGAACCCAAACAAGCCGACGCCGCCGAACAGCTTGCTGCCGACGTACATAGCGACCAACGTAATCAACGGATGGAGGCCGACGTGCTCGCCTACGATCTTCGGCTCAATGAACTGGCGCACGATGACAACGACAAGATAAACGACAAACATCACTGTGCCGCGCTGATAATCGCCGGTCAGGAACAGAATGATCGACCATGGCAGCAAAATCATGCTGCTTCCGAGAATCGGCAGGATATCGAACACCGCAACGAGCAGCGCAATCAATGCAAAGTTCGGGATGCCCGCGCACAGGAACCCGACGGTCAGCTCCGCAAACGTAATCAAAAAGATCAGCGAATAAGCGCGAAGGTATTTTCCGACGGTTTTTTTCAGACTGAGATAAGCTGCCGAAATCTTTGTATACGTGGACTCCGTCTGCCGCGTGGCGATGAATGATTTGATACGGTCGGTATCCGTCGCCATGAAATAAGTTGCAACGACGGCAAAGATAATGGCGATCAGAAAAGCCGGCAGGCCGGACGCCACCTTGGAGAGCAGTTCCGCCGAAAATGACGAAATCTTCGATCCGATTGTCGCAATCAGATTGTCCCGTACATTTGCAAGGAACGGTGCAAATCCGGTTCCGAATTCGTTCAGAATCTCGGTCAACCGTGAGAAAACCTTGAAGGTTCCGGGAACAAATACGGTTTGTACCCAACCGTCCGCATTCATGGCCCACCGATAGCCGCCGATCCCGATCAGCAGGAGCAGGCCTGCAAGAACCATGTACGAAACGGTTACCAAGACAATCGCGCTGAGTTTTTTTGGAATGCGCGCCTTACGATGGAGCAGATCCACAAGCGGGCTAATCAGCGCGGTTACCAAAAACGCCACCAAAAACGGGCTGAGAATCGGCAGCGCGTATTCAAAGATCACATAGATGATCAGACCGATGCACAGCGCGTACAACACGGTTTGAATCAATTGCTTTTTTCCCTGATCGTTCATGCCTGAAAGTATACCATATATTTACCGGAACGTCAAAGGATTCTTCTCGACAAACAGAATCCTTTCGTGTATAATAAAAGCGCTATGAAACTTTATCACCATTCCAGAAACATTCTCGATCGCAACCCGCAAGGTGCTTTGCCCTGCGGCTCTTCCCTCACCATCGCGTGCGACTATGAGCCGGACTACGGAGAACCGCTCCATCTCTACTGGTGCGACTACAGCGGTATCCGCGTTTTGCCGATGGATATGCATCACGGCAGAGCGAGCGTAACGTTTACCACGCCCTATACGCCGCAGCGTGCCGGTTACTGCTTCTGTCGTTTCCGTGACGGGCGCACCTTCTTCTATGGAGGAGATTCCGGCGAAGGCGCATTCTGCGACAGTCCGCGTCTTTACGGCGTAACGCTCTATGACGGGAGTTTTCAGACGCCCGAATGGTTCCGGAATGCGGTTGCGTATCAGATTTTCCCGGATCGGTTTTACCGTTCGGATCTGAATAAGTTCCTGCGGCGGGTTGCGGCTTATCGCGAAAAGGGTCGCACCATTACCGTTCATGAAAACTGGGATGAGGATCCGCTCTATCAGCCGCATGACGGTGCGCGCGACTATGTGCCGGACGATTATTTCGGCGGCGATCTCGAAGGAATCCGGCAAAAGCTCCCCTATCTTGCCGAGCTCGGCATCACATGCCTATATCTGAATCCGATCTTCGAAGCCCACAGCAATCACCGGTACAATACGGCCGACTATCTGACCGTCGATCCGATTCTCGGATCGAACGTGGATTTTATCCGGCTCGCCTCGGAAGCCAAGAACTACGGGATTCGCATTATTTTGGACGGCGTCTTTTCCCACACCGGAGACGACAGCATCTATTTTGACCGGTTCCACCGCTACGGAACCGGCGCGTGCAGCAAGCTCGAGTCGCCCTATACGCAATGGTATCGGTTCCGCAAATATCCCGACGACTATGAATGCTGGTGGAATTTCAAATCCCTGCCGAACGTCGAAGAACTGACACCGAGTTATCAAGAGTTTATCCAGGGTGAAAACGGCGTCCTTCGCACCTGGCTGCGTCGCGGCGCAAGCGGTTGGCGGCTCGACGTTGCCGACGAACTGCCGGATGAATTCATTCGCGGGACGCGGCGCGCAATCAAATATGAAAAGCCGAATTCCGTTCTTCTCGGCGAAGTCTGGGAGGACTGCTCCACGAAGATGGGGCCGGAAGGTCGACGCGGCTACTGCAACGGCGACGAGCTTGATGCGCCGATGAACTATCCGTTCTTGCGCGGCATCCGCAGTTTTCTCTGCAACGAAATCGATGCGTACGAGCTGAACGAGCGACTGCAGCGCGTCCGGGAAAATTATCCGAAACCGTTTTATGAGGCTTGTCTGAATCTGATCGGTTCCCACGATATCGGCCGTGCAATTTCCGCGTTTGCCGGTGCGCCGGATTCCGAATCCGCTCCGCGTGAAGAGCAGTTGGCATTCTGCCCGGATGAAAAAGCCTTGGAACGTGCCAAACGCCGCTATCAGACCGCCGTTGCGCTTGCCGTTGTTCTGCCCGGCGTCCCCTGCCTCTACTACGGTGACGAAGCCGGACAGACGGGGATGCGTGATCCGATGAATCGAAAAACGTACCCGTGGGGCCACGAGGACAAGGAATTGATTGCCGGTGTTTCAAAGCTGACGAATGCGCGCCGCAACCATTCCGCATTAAGAGGCGGTCATCTCCGCATGGGAGCCATCGGTCGTGATCTTTTCGCCGTCATCCGGTACAACGAGCAGGAAACGGTTTTGCTGTTTCTCAATCGGTCGGACGTTCCGCAAAACGCGGTCCTTTTCCCGACAATGCTGTTTGAAGGTGCAGACGGAAACACGCCGGTTCCGTTTTCCGGAACGTATACCGCCGAGAACGGCGAACCGTTTACCGCCGGTGCAACGATTCGCGTCCCGGTTCCCGCCTGCGGATATCGGCTCCTCTTCCGTGAAAATTTATAAACCCGAGTAAATCGCTTGGATTTTGAAAAAACGGTGAATTTCCCAAGTTCGGGCTTGCAATTCAAGCGCAGGCACGCTATACTGAACATCGATCAAGCAAAAAGGAGAATAACGATGATTACGAAAGATATGACGATCCAGAGCATTCTGGCTGTTGACCCCGACCTTGCGCAGATCCTGATGGCGAGCGGTATGCACTGCCTGGGCTGCATCATGTCGCATACCGAGAACCTGGAGCAGGCTTGCGCGGTTCACGGAATCGACACCGATGAGCTTGTGGACGTGCTGAACGGTTATCTTGAAAACAAATAAGAGCGGTTTATAAAAGGCTTTCGCTGAAAAAGCGAAAGCCTTTTTTCTTCAGTATCCGAGAATCGGATTGATGAGAGAACCATCCACGGCGTTGATCGCGAATACGCAGGTTTCCATTGGCCAATCGCTCCCGCCGCCATCCGCTGAAAACGTCTGATACGTAACGTATTCCTCCGGGGTCCCCGGATTGTCAACCATTTTGATCGTTCCGTAAAAGACCCATGTCGGAATGGCAAGTCCGACGCGCGCATCGGTCACGTTCTGCTCTCGAATCCGCATCAGTTCAAGTCCGACCCGATCAACATGGATCTCGATCTTGCTTTCGGTTCCGTTCTGCACGTTCTTCGACAAACGTGTCTTATAGATGATCGGGTACATCTGCTCGCTCAGCTCCCGGATCTGGTCAAACGGCAGCAGGTTGCTGTGCTCCACCACAACATCCCGAACCGTCAACGGCTCCTGCCAGCGAATCTCATCGATGCCGTTATTGTCCAAAACGATCATCAGGAATTCATGCTGCCAGTACAGGGAGAATACCCGATCATTCTCAGCACTCATACTGGTCTCCAACGAAAGCGGAATACCGTTATAAGAACGGGTATAATAGAGCTGCAGCGCATACGATTCCGCAGGCTGAACCAAATCGTCAAGATGGCCGTCCTGTTCGTCATCCACAAGGAACACGCTGTGCAGCTGCATCGGCTCTCCAAACGCCTGAACGATCGCATCCCCCTTTGCTACAGCGTCTGCATAGGTCAGCGTCAATGCGCTCGGGAGCTCGCTGTTCTCGTCTACGCGCTTGAGATTGATTTCGTTATAGGACGGATAATGCGTGTTCTCCCCGAGCAGCCACGCAGAGCTTGTCATCCATTCATTTTTGGCGGACGGATCGGAATGAAGCGAAATCCAGCGGCCGAAATCCGAACTTGCGTCAAGTTCCCACACCGTTTCTCCCGACTTCAACGGTTTTTCATGCAGGGTACCGTCCTCCACCCTTGGTTCGGCAGAATGCTCTTCCGGCGCATTGCGATATTCTTCTTCGATCGAAGCAACATGCTCCTTCCATTCTTCCTCCTCCCAATCGAGTTCCAGATATTCCTTTGTCTCGGTCATCTCGTAAGCGCGCTTCAGCATCGGTTCAATTTCAGATTTGGTCTGCTCCTGATAGCGCGGGTTCTGATACGCCGGTTTGCCTTCAAACCAGTAGTCAAACATTCTCTTGGCCGTTTCCTGCGAGAAGCCTTCCGCTGCAACACGGACCACCGGCAAATCGGTATACGGAGCGACAACGTCCGCATCAACATTGACCGTAAAGTTCTCCTCCTCCAGTCGGAAGGTGTAATGCTCCGGTATTTTGGACGGAGCGGCTGTCGATTGCTGATCGGCTTTACCGAGCATCGCTTCCTGATCTTTCGGAACAACGACCGGAATCTCAGGCGTTTTCTGACATGCAATTGCCGTAACGGCAAGTATTGCAGCGAGCAAAACAAGGTTTATTCGTTTCATAACAGGATCTCCTTTTTTTGATTCTGTCCTCATCATACCGAAACCGAATCGCAAAGTTGTCATCAAACTGTAACCAATTTGTAATCATTCGCCGAAGAACAGAGTAATTGTCGTTCCGGCTCCAACCGTGCTTTCGATCCACATTCGCCCATGATGCGCCCCAACAATCTCCTTCACAAGTGCAAGCCCGAGCCCGGATCCGCCCTTCTTTTTGCTGCGTGAGCGATCAACCATATAGAACGGTTCGGTGATGCGTTCAAGTTCAGACTCCGGAATTCCTTTTCCCTCATCCCGCACAACGATCGTGCGATTCAAGGCTGAAAGCCAAATGGTATTTCCCGGTTCGCTCGCTCGTTTCGCATTCTCGACAAGGTTTGCAACAGCCGACCGCATCAGATCGAAGTCCATCCGGATTTCACTTTCATCCGCAGTTGCAGAAAAATGCATGCCCTGTTCCTCGATGCCGATCCGAGTCGACTCCTCCACCGCTTTGATCAGTTCCGAAACCGGCGTCGGCACCCGATCGATCTCCCCTTGCAGCATGACCAGCGTCATCAGTTTTTGGGAGAGACGTTCGAGCCATTGTCCCTGATCGTAGATGCTCGCCAGCGCGTTCATCTGCTCCTCCCGGGAAACGCGCCGCTTCAACAGCGTTTCCGAGTTCAGCAGAATCGAAGTGATCGGTGTTTTCAGCTCATGCGAAAGATCGTTGATAAACATCTGCTGCCGCTCATTTCGTTCGCTCAAGGCTTCGGTATGCTGCTCGACCGCATCCGCCATCCGGTTGAACTCCTCTGCCAGTTCGGAAAGCTCATCCTTCCCGCGCACCGCGATCCGGTTCCGATAATGCCCGGAGGCGATATCCGCCGCGGCCCTGCGCAGCGTTCCGATCGGGCTCAGAATGTTCCGGATCCCCAACCAAACCAGCACAGCGGCCATAGCAGCGACAATGGCCGTCAACGCAACGCAATACCATTGGATGCGATTCATCTGACGGAAGGTTTCCGTCACATCCCGTACGAGGCAAAGCGTATACGGAAACTGATCGAGATAGGTGTGAGAAACGACAATCGCATAGCGCGTACTGTGAAAATCGATGATGTTGCAAGCCAGCGAATCGGACGAGGAAGTCTTCTCCTCGTTCAGAACCGACTCCGGTTCAAATCCGAAGGCGTTATAAAGATATTCCTCTCCGTTATGCAGCGTAAACTGTTCATGCATGGCAAGCTTCCGAAAGCGGTATAAGCCGTATGTTCTCCCAAGCAGCTTGCTCATCTGCGCTTCTTCCTGCTTTTCCCGTTGAAAAAACGAAGTGAAGTTCGTTGCATCGACCACTGCAGTAGATGTAATCGCTTCAACGGTCGTTTTTCGCACAAACAGGATCAAGAGCGTTGCCGTCAGTGCCAGAGCAATCGTTGTCACCGCAATCGAAAACAGCACAATTCGCGTGCGAATTCTCATCTTCAGTCCTCCAAACGATAGCCGCACTTCGGAACCGTTACAATATTCAGATTCAGTTCCCGCCGGATGCGTGAAACATGCGTATCAACCGTACGCGTACCTCCGAAATAGTTGTACCCCCAAACCTCCGAGAGCAGCCGTTCGCGGGACAACGTGCAGTTTTTGAACCGCAGAAACTTCACCAAAAGCTCATATTCAAGCGGCTGCAGATGCAGAATTTCGTTTCCCCGCCACACGGCATGCATCGTGGTATCGACAACCAGGTCATGGTATTCGAGCGTTTTTCGACTGCGACCGTTTCGCTCCAGAACCTTTTCAATGCGCACAAGGAGCTCCAGCATTTCAAACGGCTTCACGATATAATCCTCTGCTCCGTCGCGCAGTCCGTACACGCGCGAGTTGACATCGACCTTTGCCGTCAGATAAATAACCGGAATTTCATACCGCTTCATCGGGTCCATCAGCGCAAAGCCATCCATGCCCGGCAGCATGACGTCCAGCAGCGCAAGGTCAAACCGATGATCGGTCTCGAGGTAGGCTGCCGTCTCCGCGCCGTCCTCGAGCGCAACGTATTCATACCCCGACAAATCCAGGTTCAATGCCAGGCTTTCACGGATATCACGGTCATCTTCTACAATCAGGATTCGGTTCTTCACACTACCCCTCCTTTTCTTTCTTCCATGATATCATGCCAAAAACGGAAAGTTGTCACAGAATTGTAATTTTTTCGACGGCGTCTTCCCAAAAGAGCGCAAAAAAAGAGACGGAGGATCCGTCTCTGCCTGCAAGGATTTTGCAATCACATTCCGCTCTTTTTGATCAGTTCCCACATCGGCGCCAAAATGGATGCTTTGCTGCAGTGAATCTGAACTTCGGCATCACCGAGCTGCACTTTATACCAAATTCTTTGCGGAATGATGACAAGATTCTCAATGATTCTCTTCCGCCGTTCCTCCTCCGGTACCAACAAATTAATGGCTTCTATTGCTCCCTCTCTCGTCATTCTCTGCCCCCTCTTCCTGCTCCGTTTTCAGCCTGTTAAAAGGATTATATCGTTAATTTTTCGGTTTTGCAATCCGGATTTTGTATAAATACACCGTATTTTCGAATATTTTTACAAGATGCCTGCAAAAGAAAAATCCCCGCTGCGCACAGCAGGGGGATGCATCCGAAGATTACAGCAGTTTTCGGGATTGCCGATAGACGTCACCGCTGCCGACCGTAATCACAATATCGCCGGGCTTGGCATGTGCATCAAGATACTCGGAAATCTCTTCAAAGGTAGCAAGATAACGCGCGTTATGCGTTTCCTTGTTGATCCCCGCAACCATATCCCGGGCATGCACAATGCCGGTATCGACTTCTCTTCCCGGATAGATGTTCGGAACAAGCACTTCATCCGCATTTGTAAAACAGGTAACATTTTCGCAGAACAGCGTCCGCGCACGCGTATAGCTGTTGCACTGGAACACACAGAAGATCCGTTTGTGCGGAACCCGTGTGGCCGCCTGCAGCGTTGCCGCGATTTCGTTCGGATGATGACCGTAATCGTGGAAAACCTTTACGCCGTTTTTCTCGCCGAGCAGTTCAAACCGGCGCTTCGTATTGACAAAGCGATGCATTGCATCCGCATACGCGTCAAACGATGCACCGAGCCGTTTTCCGGCCGCATATGTCGCGATTGCATTGATGATATTATGCTCGCCCGGAACGGATAGGACGACACGTCCCACGTTTTTCCCATGATCAATCAGATCAAACGACGGGAAGCCCTCTTCGCTATACGCAATGGATTCTGCATGGTAATCGCCCTTTGCAAGGCCGTATGTTTCATACGGACGATCGATCGAGTGAAGCAGCGCTTCCACTTTCGGGTCATCGATGCACCCGAGAACCACGCCGTCTTCCGGAACGAGCCGGCAGAACTGGTCGAACGCTTCGATGATATGCGAAATATCGCCGTAGCAGTCCAGATGATCGTTATCGATATTGTTGACGATCGCGATCGTCGGCCGAAGGGTCAGAAAACTCCGGACATATTCACACGCCTCAGTGATGAACAGGTCTTTATCGCCAAGATGAACGCCGCCGTCCAACAACTCCACATAGCCGCCGACATGAACTGTTGCCCCGAGATTCGCGCGATCGTTCAAAAAAGCAAGCATCGATGTAATCGTGGTTTTCCCGTGGCACCCCGCTACCGCTACGACGTTGTCAAACCGAGCGGAAAGCTGCCCGAGCGCAACGCTTCGTTCCATCTCGGGAATTCCATGCTCCCTTGCATAGACACGCTCCACGTTTTCGGGCTTGATGGCAGCACTGTAAACGAGAAGGTCCGCACCAGCCGCCTGTTCTCCCTTGTGCCCGAAATACACCGTGATCCCCTCTTTTTCAAGGTTGCCAGTGAACTGCGTCGGTTCGCGGTCACTTCCGGTGACAATATGCCCCTGCTGATTCAGGATCCGGGCGATGCCGCTCATGCTGCAGCCGCCGATTCCGACAAAATGAATTCGTCTTGCTTCTTCCAAAGATGCCATGGTCAACGTCCTCTATCAAAAGTCTCCCCATATTATATGCAAAGAATGTCGATTCTGCAAGGATTTGACAAGGAGTTTACTAATTGTTCCAATTCAACGGTCGTCCGCCGATCACATGAAAATGCAGATGCGGCACGCTTTGCTGCCCATCCTTGCCGACATTCGAGATCACGCGATAGCCGGTCTCGGCGACTCCTGCGTCCCGCGCGACCTTCTGTATGCCCGCATAAAGCTTTCCGAGCAAGGCACTGTCGGCTTCGGTCAGTTCATTCACGCTTTGAATATGTCTTCGCGGAATCACCAGAATATGCACCGGTGCCTGCGGCGCAATGTCATGGAACGCAAAGATCTCTTCGTCCTCATAGGCCACCTTCGACGGGATTTTCCCCGCCGCGATATCACAGAATAAACACATATTGTTCCCTCCTTATCCTCCGATCGCGAGAACGCCTTCCCGCGCGGTTAACAATACTTCTTTCATCTCTCCGGGCGCCCCCTCGCACCGGACGCGCACATAATTGTCCGTATAACCGGTTCCGTCGTCCTCCATCAATACGGTAACGCGCTGTCCTAGCATAGCATCGACAAACGCTTCTTCGCACGCGGTTCCAACGCGGATCAATTCCTTGCAGCGCTCTTCCTTGACTTTTTTCGGCAAATGTCCTGGCATGGATGCCGCTTTGGTGCCGTTGCGCTTCGAATACGGAAAGACATGAATTCGCGCAAACCCGATCTCCCGAACGAACGCAACCGTTTCCCGATGTTCTTCTTCCGTTTCTCCGACAAATCCTGCAATCAGATCGGTCGTAATCGCAACATGCGGAAAAGCTTCCCGAAGCATCGAAACCGCCGTTCGGTAATCATCCGTTGTATACCTTCGGTTCATACGCTTCAGGACCGAATCCGACCCGCTTTGCAACGAAAGGTGGAACTGCCGGCAAAGCGAAGGACACGCTTTTGTCGTATCGACGAAGCGTTGATCGATCGATCGCGGTTCCAACGACCCAAGCCGGATCCGGTCGATGCCGGGAATCGAAGCCGCAAGCCGGATCACGTCGCACAGATCCGGTTTTCCGGCAAGATCAATGCCGTATGCGGAGAGCTGAATACCGGTCAGAACAACCTCCCGATATCCGGCTTTTGCAAGAGCCCGCAATTCCGCTTCGCAGTTTTCGAGTGGGCGTGAACGCAGCGCGCCGCGCGCAAACGGAATCGCGCAATATGTGCAAAAGCTGTTGCATCCGTCCTGAATTTTCAGAACTGCGCGGGTACGGCTGTCCTGCACCGCGCTGAGATTTTCAAACTCGCGTCGTTCAAACGGAGCGGGATACGCCGGTGCAACCGCCTGTCCCTTCAAAGCGCGCTCGCAAAGCGTTACAATATCCTTTCGCCCCTCCGTACCGATGACCATCGAAACGCCGTCCAGCCGTTCCACCGTCTCCCGCGCCGTTTCCGCATAACAGCCTACCGCCACAATCAACGCATCGGGCGCCTGTGTATGCGCCCGGGAGAGCATCTGCCGTGACTTTTTATCGCTGATCTGGGTCACCGTACAGGTATTGACTACGTAGATGTCCGCCTGCTCCTCAAACGGAACGACCTCATAGCCTGCATTCCGAAACAGTTCCGACATTGCCTGCGTTTCGTAATGGTTGACCTTGCAGCCGAGTGTACAAAAAGCAACCCTCATGACTCCACCTCATACAGAATCTGCGCAAGCATCGCCATTCCGGCTGTTTCCGTGCGGAGGATCCGTTTTCCGAGGGAAACGGACCGCGCCCCTTTTTGGATTAACAGCGTAACTTCCTCTTCGGAAAAGCCGCCCTCAGGGCCGATCAGGATGGCGATCTGCTTTCCGGAAAATCCCTTCAGAGCTTTCTTCAGTGAAGTCGTTCGTTCATTTTCGTAAGCAAGCAGCGCCAGATCAAACGCAGAAAACTCAATTTGCTCCAACCGAACAAGCGGAAGAATCTGCGGGATGATCCCGCGACGGCTTTGTTTTGCCGCCTCCTCGGATATGCGCTGCCAGCGCTCAATCCGTCCCGAAAACGATTCCTTTGGCTGCACGACGCAGTACCGTGTCAGCATCGGAGCAACAGACCGGACACCGAGCTCCACGCTTTTTTGAATGATGGTCTCCATCTTTCCGGTTTTCGGAAGGCCCTGAAACAACGTAACCGATACCGGAGGTTCACTTTGACACGGTCTCGATGGTTGGCAGGTGCATGTCACGGCATCCTTGGTGACCACTTTGATCTTTGCCTCGCATTCGCTGCCGTTCCCGTCGCAAAGCGTTACGATATCGCCGACCGATAAGCGAAGAACGCGGGTGATATGTTTCACATCATCTCCGCACAGGGTGATCGTCTCGGTCAATGGTTCCTGAACAAAAAAGCGGTGCATAGTTCACCTGCAAAGGAAGGCATTCCAGCCTTCGGCACTGTGCTGTTCGGATACGGTAAAACCGCTCTTCTGAAGCGCACACACAACGTCGCCGACGCGCTCGTCAATGATTCCGGAAACAATGAACGCGCCGCCCTCCGCGACCAGTTCTTTTGCAAGCGGAGACAGTGCAATGATGACATCCGCTACAATATTTGCGGCAACCACCGGGTACTTTCCGCGAATGCGGGTCTGTACACGCGCGTCGGAAAGAACGTTTCCGATCAGGACCGAAAACGTTTCCTTCGTAATCCCGTTCATTGCCGCATTCTCGTACGCAATCTTTTCCGCGATCGGATCGATGTCTACGGCGATTGCCTCCTTTGCGCCAAGCAACAGGGACGCAATCGAAAGGATTCCGCTGCCGCAGCCGAGGTCCAGCATCGTATCCCCGTCTTTTACCACCTGTTCCAAAAACTCGAGACACATCCGCGTCGTATGATGAGCGCCGGTCCCGAACGCCATTCCGGGATCCAGCTTCAACACGGTTCGGTCGGTCGTGGGCTGCTCTTCCCAGGACGGCAGAACCAGAAGGCGTTCCCCAATTTCCAACGGTTTATAATACTTCTTCCAATTATTCGCCCAGTCCTCCTCATCGACGGTCACGACCGTCATTGCAAGCGTTCCGAGATCGAACCCAAGCTGCAGTGACCGCAGACGCTCGATCGCAGCTTTTGCAGCGTCTACGATCGGCAGATTCTCAGGGCAATCGGCAAGATATCCTTTGACGCACGGCGTATCCACGCCGATCTTCTCCATATCGGCAAAATCCCAAAATACTGCCGCTTCTTTTAAAAACGCAAATGCGGACGCATGGCTCTCTTCAATGGAAAGCCCCGTAATGCCGACACCCGTCAACGCTGCGCTGACCGGCTCAATTCCCGCATCCGTCGTATAGACCGCCAGTTCCAACCATTTCATTCCCATTGTTTCGTTCCCCTTTCCTCTTCCACAAAACAAATCCCATAAATACGGCCGTTGCCAATACAGCAACGAACGTTCCGATGGATCGAAAAATCAAATTGACCGTAAATTCTCCGTCATCCGCCGCCAAAAATGCCGTCTGCAGCAAAATCTCTCCGTTCGTTCCGAGCATTTCATTCCACGGATCGTCAAGACAGATCCATTCCGCAGCCGGATCGGATCCATCCGCCACGGAGCCCCATAACCGCCCGTCCCGATCCCAAAACAAAAGCTGCGGCACGCCATCCCGTTCCAAGTAACCGGGGCGGGATGTGAGAAAGGTTCCGAGCGGATATTCATAGAGCGCCGCGCGATCCTCAATCATCCAATCGGAAAACGCGAGTCCAAAGTCGTTCTGCATCAATGCGCTCGCATGCTCTTCCGAAAACGAATGCCGGTCATATACGAGCTTCAACCCGTTCATGCAGATCCAGCCGGGGCGCTTCTCTCCGTCTGTGTATCCCCAAACGGTCCCGTCCCGTTCCGTATAAAGCCATTCGATACCGATGCGGCTGCCCTCAGGCAATTCGCTCTGTTTCATGCCGTACGGCGCATCATAGACCAAACGCTCCTGTTCCGAAACATAAACACGATACGGCTGCTGCCGGCATGTGCCACAGTTCAATTCATAAAACACATTTTCCGATTCAGGCGGACCGGTGAAGGCGGCATCCTTCTGGAGCAGAAGCGGAACGGTTAAGAATAAAAGCAGAATTCGTTTCATGCAATTCCTCCAAAGGCTTTGAAAGAAACCCATGCTTTAGAATTCCCGATCTTTTCTACATCGATTCCAAAAACCTCTGTATCGCTTCTCCGGTCTCTAAAACCGTCCAATACGCTCCGTGATCGCAGGGCGGAACACAGACGCGCGTCGGCATCGTCGGAAACAGCGCGCAGAGCGCTTCCACGTCAACACGTTTTGTGATCTGATCCGAATCGCTGTAAATCACAAGTGTCCGTTCCGACACATTCGTTGCCAACAGATCGTTGTTGAGCTTGACGCTCGCGGTCCGTTCAAACCAGTTGTGCGGCAAAGAGTCCCGCGGAAAATACATCGATGTCCCATCGAACATCGGGGCGATCAGAATCAACCCGTCCGTTGTATGGCTCTCGGCGAGAGAAAGCGCAGCGCTGCATCCGAGGCTGTATCCGATCAGGCACATCGATGCGTCCGGAAACCGATCCAATGCATAGGAATACAATGTCTCGGCAGTTTCCAAAAAGCGCTGTTCCGAGATCGGTCCGGGACTTCTGCCGAACGTCGGATAATCCACCGTAAGCAAGGTCATGTCTTGAAAAACCGAATTCTGCCCGGAGGCGATCAACCCATCCAGCCATGCATTGCTGTCGATGCTGTCTCCGCCGAAATAGAGCGCTACCTTCCGGGGGTTCTCCCCGGTTTCCCAGCCATACAGCATACCATGCTCGGTCGGAATCTCCAGCGCCCGTACCGAACCATTTTCCCGTAAGCGATCGAATGCCTCCTCGGAAAAACCGGCATGAAAAAAAATCATCGGAAGCAGCGCGTAATAAACGATCCGATTCAGCAAAAGCAAGCCGAGAAGAACCCCGATCAGCTTCCCGGTCGTACTCCAGAATCGACTCTTCTGTTTCCCGCGTTTTTCCATACGCGTTAATGATACCACGAAGCGAGAGCGATTGCAAACCGCAAATCGTCCAATTATCAAATTTAATTCGCAAAATGTCCGTATTCCTTTCACATTCGCGTGTTAAAATTTTTTGAATATATCAAAGAAACGAAAAAATGCAGTTGCGGCGGGAAAATTCTTTTGATATAATGTCTATAACTGTATGGAGGGGCACATGAAACCAACTGCGGTTTTAGATATAGGAAGTTCAAAGGTCGTCTGCCTGTACGGCAGCATTGCGGAGCGGGAAGGAATCCTGGTCAACGGGGTCGGCGTCTCCTCTTGCGAGCCGTATCTCGGAGACGAATGGATTGACAAACAGGGGCTGCATGACGCGATCATCGATGTCATACAAAAAGCGGAACAGGAAGCCAACATGCGCATCCGCGAAGTAGCGCTTACGGTGCCTTCCTCGTTTTCTCAGGTGGTGCTGTCCGATATCACGATTTCGTTTGGAGATCGGCCGAGGATCGTAGAAGAATCGGACATTGAGACGCTGTTGGACTCTGCGCAGAAGAAAGTCGAGCATCCTGCCGGCATGCATCTGATCAACAGCACCCCGGTGTTCTTTCTGGTCGATGGTGTCTCCTCGGTGGAGAGCCCGATCGAAACCGAAACGGAAGAGATTTCCGCGCTTGTGTCGCACATTTTCGTGAAGAACGAATTTGTCGATACCATTCAAGATATTTTGGATGACATCGGCGTGGAGTTTTCCATGTTCATCAGCTCGATGCATGGAGAAGCTCTGATGCTGATTCCCGAGCAGGAACGTGTCCGCCCCGCCGTTTTGATCGATGTTGGATATCGTCAAACGGATCTTTGCGTGATCGAAGGCACCGCCGTAACTGCGTTGTCGTCGATCCCGGTCGGCGGATACCAGTTTGCTTCCGATCTGTCCTTCGGTCTCGAAGTCACGCGGGAATCCGCTGAGCAGGCAAAACGGCGTTTTGTGTTTTCGCTGGATTACGGAGGTAAAACAGAGATTCTGCGAACGGATACGGAGTCGAAGCGTGTTGCCAACAGCACGATTGCGTATATCATCGAAGCGCGTGCGGCCGAGCTTGCCGAGCTGATCCGGGACGAGCTCGAACGCCTGAATGTCAATCTTTCGGCAAGACCGGTGATCTATCTTTCCGGCGGCGGGCTTCTGATGATGCGCGGATCGCTTGAGTTTCTGAAAAAGAAGCTCGGACTTCCGATCAAGCGGGATATGCCGTGGACACCGCGTCTGAGCTCTCCAAATTACTGCAGTGCGTTCGGCGCTCTGTACTTTGCGCTTCGATTCAAGCAGCCGACGGAGGATCCGAATAAAGTTTCGGCCGATGAAAAACCGTCTATTTTGAATATACTGAAGAATTTCTTCACCAAATAAAAAGGGGGATACACCATGTTTGAACAGGACTTAGACAATACCAATTTTGCCCAGATTCGCGTCGTCGGCGTCGGTGGCGCTGGCTGCAATGCCGTCAACCGGATGGTGCAGTACGGACTGCGCGGTGTCGAATTCATTGCCGTCAATACGGACAAGCAGGCGCTTTCGATGAGCGCAGGGCAAAAGAAGATTCAGATCGGTGAAAAGCTGACCAAGGGCCTCGGCGCAGGCGCCGATCCGGAGATCGGTAAGAAAGCAGCCGAAGAGAGCCTCGATCTGATTGAAGACGCTCTTCGCGGGTCGGATATGGTCTTCATCACCGCCGGTATGGGCGGCGGAACGGGTACCGGCGCTGCCGCGATCATCGCAAAGTGCGCCAAGGACCTCGGCATTCTGACCGTCGGTGTTGTTACAAAGCCGTTTACGTTTGAAGGGCGCGTTCGCATGCGCAATGCGGAAGCCGGTATCGCGCAGCTGAAACCCGCTGTCGATACGCTGATCACCATCCCGAACGATAAGCTGATTTCTCTTGTCGGAAAAGCGAGCCTCCCCGATGCGCTGCGCGTTGCGGATGACGTGCTCCGTCAGGGCATTCAGGGCATCTCCGATCTGATCGCGGTTCCCGCCATGATCAATCTGGACTTTGCCGACGTCAAGACGATCATGAAGGATAAGGGGCTTGCTCACATGGGCATCGGCTCTGCAGTCGGTGAAAAGCGTGCCACAGAAGCAGCGAAGCAGGCTGTCGAAAGTCCGCTGCTCGAGACCTCGATCAACGGTGCAAAGGGTATCCTGATGAATATTACGGGCGGAACCGATCTGAGTCTGCTCGAAGTCAACGACGCTGCAGGCATCATTGCCGAGACGGCTGATCCGGATGCAAACATCATTTTCGGCGCCGATATCGACGAAAGCATGGGCGATGCCATCCGTATCACCGTCATTGCGACCGGATTCGACTCCGACAGTGCGCAGGCAACGCCGGAATTGCAGTTGGGCAGCGCACCGAAACGCACCTACCCTGCTCCTAACGCAGAAGCACCGCGTGCATACGCTGCTCCGCAGCAAGCTGCGCCGGTCGCAAACGCGTTCTCTGCACGGACTTATGCGGAACCGACAGCCGAACCCGCTGCCGCACCGGCTGAGCCCGCCAGAAGAGATCCTGCTGCGGATGTCCGGCGCGATTACAACGAGCGTCCGGCAAACCGGCTCGACATTCCTGCTTTCCTTCGGAAATAAAATACGGATACGGGGCAGATCATCTGCCCCGTTTTCATCTTTTCACAGAACGATCCAAAGCACCGCCGCCGTAGCGATGGCTGCAAGGCCGAGATACGGCGGATGTTTTCGGTTCGGAAGGAACAAATCGGAACAAAACAGCAAACCGATATAATAAACGATCACAGCAAGGATATGCGGTTTGGGCAGAGCAGCCGTACTCCCGTTCCAGAACGTGTTCACCGTTTCCAACAGCAAAAATCCGCCTCGCGGAATGACCGCCAACACTTTCGAAACAAGCGGGAAAAGCGGCGCAAGCAGCATGACGAGGAATGCCACGGGCATAAAGACGGCTAAGAACGGGGAAAGCAAAACGCTCATCGGAATTGCCATCCATGCAACGCCGTCAAAGAAATACGCCTGCACAGGCAGAACGCCGAGAAAGGCGGACAATGCGCCAAACAGTGCGGACAGGAATTGCGACGGCGGCAAGCGGAACAAGTGATTCCAACGATCCGTCAGCAGCACGATTCCCGCCATTGCCGCGAACGACAACAGGAAGCTTGCCGTAAAGAGGCTGTACGGACGAATCAAAAGGACGATTGTAAAGGAAAAGCAGTATGCGGAAGGCGGATCCGGCTGTCGATCGCTCAGGATCGCAAGTCGGATTGCAAGCAGATACAGCGCCGCACGCATCACCGACGGTGTGAACCGTGTCAACGCGCAGTATAATGCCGAAAGCGCAGCGAGCACAAGAAGGTCCACCCCGCGCTTTCCGCTGCGAAACAACGTTCCGATCAACGTCATCAGAACCGTCATATGCAGACCGGAGACCGCAAACAGATGCAAAATACCGTTGTCGGCATAAAGCTGTTCCGTCGCGCGGCTGAGTTCACTGCGGTCGCCGAGCAGCATTCCCTTTGCGCTGGCGGCTTGCTCCTCGAATAGCCAGTCCGCAACGTTGGAAAAATAAGCGCGAGCACGTATCAGAAAACCGTACGCATCTTCATGATGGCCGGTGATCAACGCCGCTTGCAAGCCTTCTCCTTCCGTACAGATTCCTTCATTAGCAGCGCGAAGAGGATCCTTCGGTGGCTGAACCGAGGCAACCACGGATAGCGTATCGCCATAGGCGAACGACTGTTTCGGAATCGTCAGCGAGATCCGCGCTTTGAGCGGAACTCCATCCAAAGAAGCATGTTTCAGTACGATTTCCGTTTGCCGTCTTCCCTGCTCCGGCGTTTCTGCAACGGTTCCGGTTACCGTGTAAACGCCCGGTTGCACGGTATCCTTCGGAATCAAAGCGGTGCGAAGCAGGGCTGCTCCGAGCAGGATCAGAAACAGGCCCCATCCGATCCGCTTGCGCACAAAGAATACGCCGGCCGCTAAAGCAATAAGCGCAATGGCTGCGGCAAGCAGGACGGATGAAAGAACCGTTCCGAGCAATACGCCGAGCAGAACGCCGATTGCAGCGCCGACCATCGGTCGGATATGAAAATAGGGTGGCTGTAACAACATAGCCACAGTATACCAAAATTTGCCATCTTTCACAAGAGCACAGGAGGGTATCATGAACGAGTCTTTGAGAAATATTCTGAAGCAATCGAAGCGCATCGCATTCTTAGGCGGCGCAGGGATCAGTACCGAAAGCGGGATCCCCGACTTTCGAAGCTCCGACGGCATTTACAAGGCAAAAAAAACATACGGCGTTCCTCCGGAGATTTTGCTCTCGCATGATTTCTTTGAAAACTACCCGGAACTGTTTTATGATTATTACAAGAAGAATCTGATCTACCCGAACGCTGAGCCGAACCGGGCACATCTGGCGCTCGCCAAGCTGGAGCGAGAAGGAAAGCTGAGCGCAGTGATTACGCAAAATATCGATAACCTTCACCAACGCGCCGGAAGCAAGAATGTTCTAGAGCTGCACGGCAGCGTCTATCGGAACTACTGCACGCGCTGCCGAAAGTTTCACCCGGTCGAGACAATCCTGGCATCGGATGAAATCCCCTACTGCGAATGCGGCGGAATCATCAAACCGGATGTTGTGCTCTATGGAGAAGGATTGGATGAACGGGTGCTCACGGAATCGGTACGCGTGATTCGGAATGCAGATACGTTGATTGTCGGCGGAACTTCGCTCGCGGTATACCCGGCTGCCGGTTTGATTGACTATTTTTGCGGCAAGGAACTCGTCCTGATCAATCTCTCCGAAACCCCGCGCGACCGGGAGGCAACGCTCTGTATCCATGAACGGATCGGCGAGGCGCTTGCCTTTGTTTTGGAAGACGGTGACAGCGATTGACTTTTTTCGCAATCCGTCCTATAATTGAACGAACAACAAAGAGAATTTTTACGGAAGGATCTTTCTTTTCATGAGTGATTGTACACATGATTGCAGCAGCTGCGGACAGACCTGCTCCGAGCGCAAAGCGCCGGATCTGCATGAGGCTCCGCACGAACTATCCCGCATCGGCAAGGTGATTGCCGTCGTATCCGGCAAGGGCGGCGTCGGCAAGTCGCTTGTTACCTCGCTGCTTGCCGTCAACAGCATGCGAAATGGCTTTCATGCCGCAATTCTGGATGCGGATGTTACCGGCCCATCCATTCCGAACGTTTTCGGTGTGCATGAAAAGGCAACCGGAAATGGATTCGGTATCGTCCCCGTCTCCTCCAAGCTGGGTGTGGATCTGATGTCGATCAACCTGTTGCTTGAGAATGAAACGGATCCCGTCGTCTGGCGGGGACCGATCATTGCCGGAACCGTTAAGCAGTTCTGGACCGATGTGATTTGGAAAGACGTCGATTATATGTATGTCGATATGCCGCCGGGAACCGGAGATGTCCCGTTGACCGTCTTCCAATCGCTGCCGATCGATGGCATTGTTGTTGTTGCGTCTCCCCAGGAGCTCGTCGGTATGATCGTTCAGAAAGCGGTCAATATGGCGAACATGATGAACATTCCGGTCCTCGGGCTCGTGGAGAACTACTCCTATTTCGAATGCCCCGACTGCGGAAAGCAGCATAAGCTGTTCGGCGACAGTCATATCGAAGAAATTGCGCAGCGTTACGGAATCGAAACCGTATGCCGCATCCCGATTCAACCGAAGCTTGCCGCTGCGTGCGACGCCGGATTGATTGAACTGTATGAAGGCGATTGGCTCGATGCCATGACCGCCAAGATCGAATCTCTGAATTGACGGAGGAGTTCCCATGAAACCTTACCCGATGATGACAAAGAAGGAGCTGCAGAAGGAGAAAGCGCATGTACAGGCGCTGATCTGCACCGCGCGAGAAAAGAATCTGCACCTGGATATGTCTCGCGGGAAGCCGAGCAAAGAGCAGTTGAATCTCTCCATGGCGATGATGACCGATCTTTGCTCCGTCGAGGACTGTATTGATGATGGCGTGGACGTAAGAAACTACGGGCTGCTCTGCGGTTTGCCCTCTGCCCGTGCGCTCTTTGCCGATCTGTTGGGAACCAAACCGGACTGCGTGTTTGTCGGCGGAAATTCAAGTCTGAAGCTGATGTACGATTTGATTGCGACCGCCTATACGCATGGGCTCAAGAACAGCAGCTTCCCATGGAAGGACGCAAAGCAGCTTCGCTTCCTCTGCCCCGCTCCCGGCTATGATCGCCATTTTCGGATTACGGAATCCTTCGGAATCGAGATGATCCCGATCGCCATGACCGATGATGGGCCGGATATGGATCTGGTCGAGCAATGGGTGAAGGATCCTTCTGTTGTCGGGATCTGGTGCTGCCCGAAGTTCTCAAACCCGGACGGAATCGTATACAGCGACGAAACGATCCGCCGCATCGCCGCGCTGAAGCCCAGTGCAAGAGACTTTGTCGTCATGTGGGACAACGCGTATGTGATGCACGAATTTGATGCCGCATATACGCCGTTCCCGGACATCCTCTCCATTGCGGAATCATACGGAAACCGGGATATGGTGTTTGAATTTGCCTCCACCTCCAAGGTCACCTTCCCCGGAGCGGGAATTTCGTGCATGGCTTCCTCGCCTGCAAACATTGCATACCTATCGAAGCTGTACGGTGTTCAGACGATCGGATACGACAAGATCAATCAGCTTCGTCATGTTCGGTTTTTAAAGAACAAGGAACATACGCTTGAGCTCATGCGATTGCATGCTGCCATTTTAAAGCCGCGATTTGATGTCGTCTTTTCCGCATTGGAGTCGGAAATCGGCCCGCTTGAGATTGCCAAATGGAAGAAGCCGAAGGGCGGATACTTTGTCAGTCTTTATGCAATGCCCGGAACGGCCAAGCGTACACTTGCGCTTTGCAAAGACGCAGGGCTGACCATGACGGATGCCGGAGCGACGTTCCCGTATGGACAGGATCCGATGGACAGCAATATTCGGATTGCGCCGAGCGTTCCTTCCATTGAAGAGCTGCAGCAGGCGATCGCAATTCTATGTCTTTGCTTGCGATTCACAGCACTCGAACAATTGCTCAAACTTGCATAAGGAAGATCAAATGGAACTGCATTCGAAACTGCATGATGCAAAAAGTCGCAAAAAGGGATTTCTGAAGGAAATGCCGGAGGAGCAGCGCAGGCTGTTAAAACAATATGCGCACGCAAAACGGATCTCCAAAAATCTGCTGTATGGTATCGGAATCTGGTTTGGAATCGTCTTGATCGCATATCTTTTGAGCTCCCTCCTGCTTTCGTACCCGAACCGCTGGCTTTGGAACGGCGTTATCGCTCTCGGCGCTTTCGCAATCGTCGCGGTATTATTGCTGATCCTCCGTTCTTCCTATCGAAAGAAGGCAGATGCCTATGCGAGCGCGATTCCGGATTTTGTAACGGAATTTGAGCATCTCAATCAGAACATTTCAAGTTTGAAAAAAGCGGAAAAGAGTCAGAAGAAAGCGGATCGGATTACCTCTCAGGCTAAGAAAAAAGCGGAAAAGGCCAACGAGCGTGCAGCGGACTATACGCGTATTGCGCAAGAGAACGCAGCCGCCGTTCGTCCTCATTCGGATCTCGACACAAGCGAAAAGAAATAATGGCTCAAAAAACTACAACGAGAGCGGGCTTCGCTCTCGTTGTTGCTTTTCACAATTCTTATTCTTTCAGTAAGCCATGCGCTTTGGCGATCATGTGCCCCTGATAAGCGATCTCTTCCGTTACTTCCCGAACGATCTCCAGTTCCGGAGGGATCTGCGCATCCTGCTCCTTATCGGAAAGCTGAACGTCCAAAATTGCATACTCCGAAGAACCGGCATAGGTATCGATGGTCATGTACTGATCCCGGTATTTGAAACAATATCTGCGCTTTGTGATGGACCCGAACGCCGGATCAACCTCATCCAAAACCCGAACATACTCCTTTTGCGTCAGCATACGTTCGCGCTCAATCCGCTCGACCGCGGAGATCTGCTGTTTCTCAATTGCATAGTACGCGGTACTTCCATTGCTTTGCACCTTGCGTGCTCTGCGCTCCATCCCATCCGATTTGCCGATTAGATACGACTGGGTGATCACCTGCTCGACCGGCTGATACGCTGCAATCGTCTTTTCATCGGCATAGCGAATCAGGAATTTACGCTCGCTCTGCGTCGGCGGAATCTCCCCTAAAATCTTATAGATTTCGTTCATCGCCTTGCGAATCTTATTGTCAAAATTGACGGAGTTCCCAATGACAACACGATGCGGATGCTTCTGCCAGCTCAGCAGAGCAAGCTCTTCCTTCTCCCGGGCAACCTCCAGCGTTTCATACCTTGCAGCGTTGTTGTAGCTGTATGCATACTCCGCGCCGTATGCGGAAGATACCAGATGGATAACCGCATCATAGGAATCCAGAACCTGCTGCTCGGTCAGATGAAAATGCTTCAAGATTGCATCATATTCCTGCTGCGATACGTATGCCTTATTATCCAGCAAGCCGCGATCGCAAATGATCAACACCTTCTCCTCCGGAACCAGTTCGGCGGCTTTTGCGGCCATGCGTTCTTTTTGCAATTGCGACTCGACAACAAAGTATTGAAAATCGTACATGGAAAGGCAATTTCCGAACGGTTTGATTCCAAATCCGGAAATCAGCTCGGTCGCCGCCTCGGGCGCGATGAGAACACGATACCCGCGCGCCGTCAGTTCTTTGACAAGCCTTGTCGTCAATGTCGTTTTGCCGCCCGCAGGACCGCCCGTCATTACGATTTTGGTGATCTGTTTCATACGATCCCCTCCTTTTCCTTCTTTAACAGCGTACCACGTTTTTCCGTAAATTGCAAGAAAAAAGGGACTGCGCAAAGCTCCGAAACGCTTTTGCGCAATCCCCGAATCCATCGTTCTGCTTATGCATTCGGATAACGAATCTCCAGATTGCCGAAATCCACGTCGCCCTTGATGTACGCCACCTGATCCGCATCCGGACTGGGTGCGCCCTTCTGCTGCATTGCGCCGAATGCGGTATCGAGGCTGCGATGCACCTGCACGCAGGACGGCAGATAGATCACAAGATTTCCGAAGTTGACGTCCATCTTCAGAACCGGGTTGTTTACGAACGTTTTTACGCCGGTCAAGTCGATCTTCTGGTCGCCGAAATTCGTTTCAACGTCCATCCCTGTCAACGTTTCATGCGGATAGACGATGGTATTGTTGCCGAACGAAAGCTCCGCTTTGAGATACTCTCCCTCCGTGCTGTATTCCGCAACGCGATGCGGATTCTCGCCGTTGCCCGTTCCATGAACCGAGTAGTGTTTCTTTCCGATAATATAGTCGAAAAGGATCTTAACAAGGTACGCAATCGCCAGTACCAACAGGATCACATACCATTTGATTTCAAACGGAACGCCCCATCCGAACCAAATGAATTCGTAAATGCCGACGGTCATCAGTGCGGAGCCGAATACCGGGTTCTTCCGTACACGCATCAAGCCGAGCGAGAACACGGCTATCGGCCAGATATAATTCCAAACGTTGACATCCGGGCGATTGAACAGTGAAGTCGTTCCCCGCAGAATCAGCATCACGCAGATCAGGATCGCCATAATGCAGCAACAGATCCCGCCCCAGCGGTTGCCCTTGCCCATCTCAAATTCGAACGTTCCGTTGATTCCGCGCGACTTGGAACTTTTTTCTTCTTCCGGTTCCTTATCCAGAATGACGACATGCGATTCGATCGGCTTCAGCCCGAGCAGTTCATCCGTCGTCACCCCGAATACATCGGCAAGCAGCGGAAGCATTGTAATATCGGGACAAGCAATATCGTTTTCCCATTTGCTGACCGCCTGTGCGGAAACGCCGAGCTTTTCCCCGAGCTGCTCCTGCGTCAACCCTTGGTTTTTGCGAAGCATTGCGATACGCTTTCCCAAAGTCATCTGTTGTTCCATGTGGTTTTCCTCCTCTGTTTTGTGACACCATTGTAGCATAAGACGTCCGTTTGTTCCACAACCTATCGGTTGAATTGCTCTCGTGTATCGGTTGAATGCCTGTCTTACGCTTTCCACCACCGGTTGAATCGGAATAATTTTACCCTTTTTCTTTACAAAGTTCAAGAGGTTCGATATAATAAAGAAAGATTCAGTTGATTTTTTCGGTTATGGAGGCACTATGGCACTCAGAAACATTCGAAAGGAAAATGATCCTTGCTTGTATATTCCCTGTCGCGAGGTCAAGAAATTTGATGCGCGCCTTGCGACGTTGATTGACGATATGATTGAGACGATGCATGATGCGGACGGAGTTGGACTCGCCGCTCCGCAAGTTGGGATTTTACGACGCGTCGTCGTTATCGATATCGGAGATGGGCCGATTGAAATGGTGAACCCGAAGATTCTGGAATCCTCCGGCGAGCAGGGCGGCATGGAAGGATGTTTGAGTTTCCCCGGAAAAAGCGGATACGTCGTCCGTCCGAATTATGTTCGCGTGGAAGCATACGATCGGAACGGAGACCTCTACGAGTATGAAGGGGAAGAACTTTTTGCGCGCGCAGTTTTCCATGAATGCGACCATCTGGACGGCAAAGTCTATCTAAGGCTCGTCACGGATCCGCCCGAAGGCGAAGATACGGAGGAATAACGCATGCGAATTGCTTTCCTGGGAACGCCGGAATTCGCGCTTCCCGTTTTACAAATGCTGATCGATCGTCCCGGTGTGACGTTGGCGGTTTTTACCCAGCCGGATCGTCCCGTCGGCCGAAAGGCAATCCTGACACCTCCTCCGGTCAAGCAGCTGGCTGAACGTCATGGAATCCCGGTCTTTCAGTTTGAGAAAATCCGGTCGGAAGAGGGCGTCGCTGCTTTGGAAGCATTTGCCCCCGATCTGATGGTTACAGCGGCATTCGGTCAACTGCTCGGTGCGAAGAATCTTGCTGTTCCAAAATTCGGCACGATCAACGTGCATGGTTCTCTGCTGCCAAGCTATCGCGGCGCGTCGCCGATCCAGACTGCAATTCTGAACGGTGATCGCGTAACCGGCGTTACAACGATGTTTACCGATATCGGAATGGATACCGGGGATATGCTGCTGCGACAGGAGGTTGAAATCGCTGCCGACGATACGTATGAGACGCTTTCCGAAAAGCTCTCAGTTGTCGGAGCAAGCCTCTTATCGGAAACGCTTGACCGCCTGGAGGCAGGAACGCTCACGCGCATTCCGCAGAACAATGCGGAGGCGACCGTTTGCCATTTGATTACCAAGCAGGATGGAAAGATCGACTTTGCAGAATCGGTGAAAAAATGTCATGACCGGATTCGGGCCATGAACCCTTGGCCGGTTGCTTATGCCATGCTTGACGGTCAGCCGCTTAAGCTTTATGAGGCCGCTCCCTCCGATCTGCCTTTGGACGATGCATCCTGCGGAACTCTGAAAGTTGTCGGGAAAAAGCTGTACGTTCGCTGCTTGGACGGCTACCTGAACATTCGTTCTCTGCAATGTCCCGGCAAGAAGCGCATGAGCGCGGAAAGCTATCTTTGCGGTTGTAACCTGGACGGTAAGCAGTTGGTATGACGGTTCGACGCGTTACATACGAAACGTTGCTTTCGATCATAGAGGGTGGCGCGTACGCCAATCTTGCGCTGAAAGAAGCGGCTGGAAAGGTACCCGAAGCGGGCGTCGGAACGCTGTATGCCTGGGTTTATACGGCATTGGAGCATCGATCCTATGTGGAGTACATTCTCTCACATTTTTGCAAGCGGCAAAAGAAGGCGGTTCGCATTCTGTTGCTGCTCGGAACCACCGAGCTCTTATACCTGAATACCCCCGCTCATGCGGCGATTTTTGAAACGGTTTCCCTATGTAAGTCTATCGGGAAGGCGGACAGTGCCGCCCTGGTCAATGCCGTTCTCCGCAGAGTGGACCGTGGACGGGATTCGCTTCCCCCGCTCCCTTCCGATCCGATCGAACAGCTTTCGATCCGTTACGGATATCCGAAGTGGATTGCCGAAGAATGGATCGCATCGCATGGAATCGGTTTTGCGGAGCGCATGATGCAGTCGCGTCCGACGCGGATGCAGGTTCGGGCGCAGTTTCCCACCTCAAAAGAGGAACTACTGCGTGCGTTTCCCGGAAGCGTTTCGGGAAAGCTCGATCCGAACTGTCTCTATCTGCCGAGCGGAATCGATTTGGAGCAGAATCCGCTTTGG
>ONLX01000043.1 GCA_900318765.1 uncultured Eubacteriales bacterium | reverse complement strand
GACTTGACGAACGCGGTTGCATCGGCTCCGGAAAATCTGGCAACGAAGACCGAATATGACGGCAAGACCAATCACAAACCACCCGTTGGACGGGTGGTTTGTGATTATAGAAAGAATAGACATAAGAATCCGAAATATATTTGAGGGGTCAGACGGCTTGCCGGAACGTATAGGTTCCCGATAAGATCGTCTTTGGCGCTTCGCCCGGGAGGACAACCGTCGCGGCGCAGTTGGCGGGAACGGTGATCGTGTAGGTTAAGATACCGTTTTCGCGTGTCCATGCGGAGACGACTTCGCCGTAGACGCTGTTGTAGGTCGCTGCGGCATGGGTGAAGTGCCCGCCCGGAACCGGCATGATCGTAAAGTGGTTTTCGCCGTCAACCCGGATGCCGCACATGGTTTTGAGCATCCACGCGCACACAGCCCCCTTCGAGTAGTGGTTCAGGCTGCCGATGCCGCCCTTGGTGCTGTTCGGGCCTTCCCACGCTTCCCAGATCGTCGTTGCGCCGGCCTTCGGCATAGAGAGCCAACCCGGAATCTGCTCGTTTTCGAGCAGGCGATATGCGGATTCGGGATCGATTTCGGTCAGGACATCGAGGATCAGCGGGGTGGAGAGGAACCCCGTGCCGAGTCTCCAGTCGTAATGCGCAAGCGCTTCGATCAGCCGCTTCTTCGCAAACGCGGTCTGCTGTTCGTTCAGCAGATGCATATACAGCGGACGCACCAGCTGCGCCTGCCGGTCGGTGTCGAGGTCGTATTTGCCGCCCAAAACGAGCGATTGATACGCGGCTTTGCAGCCGTTGCTGAAAGAACGGAACTCCTTGGCGTCCTCTGTTTTGCCGAGATGTTCGGAAACTTCGGCCATCAAATTGAGCACATAGGCGGTGTACGCGGTGGAGACCTCCGGATGCGGGGCGACAAAGTCGGTCCAGACGAACGCGCAGACGTCCTCCGGCTCGGCCCATTCGCCGTAGCTTTGGCCCGCGTTGACGAGATACTTCTTCACAGCCGGATCGACGATCACACGCTCCGCCATCAAGCCCGTCTTCCCGCACCGGCGCTCCATGAAGCGGGCGTAGCGCGCCATACCGTCGTAGAAGGTACGCAGGATTTCGTCGTCGCCGAACAGCTTCCAATAGCGGTACGGCATGAGAATGCCGACGTCCGACCAACCGACCGAACCGTTCATCGTCCACATATAGAAGTCCGCGCCGCCCTCGGGCGTGATGTGCGGCAGGCGGCCGTTTTTCTTTTGCCAGTCGAACACGTCGTTCAGATACTTTTTCGCAAACGGCGCAAAGTTGAACAAGTACCCGGCTGTCTCGAAAAAGATTTGCGCGTCGCCGGTCCAACCGTGGCGCTCGCGCGTGGGGCAGTCGGTTGGGATGTCCAGATGATTGCCCTTGGCGGACCAGACGGTCGCGTCGTAGAAACGGTTCAAAAGCGGATTCGAGCTTGTAAATGAGGCGGTCTCGTCCATGTCCGAATAGACCGCGATCGAGCGGATCGCCTCCGGATCGAGCGCGACATCGGTTTCGACCTCGGCATAGCGGAAGCCGAACACCGCAAAGCTTGTCTTGTATGCATTTTCACCGTCCTTGCAGACATATTCGATCTGCTGCAGCGGGGTCGTCTTTTTCTGATTGGAAAGCTGAATGTTCTTCAGCGTCAGGTTGCCGTCGTCGCTCAGCATCTCTCCAAAGCGCCACAGCATCCGCTGACCCTGCTTTGCGATGACCGTAAACGATACATAGCCCGCGATATTCTGCCCGAAATCGAGAAGCTTTTTGCCGTTCGGCGCGATCGACAGAACGGGCCGGAACGTCTCATGCTCGGTAACCGGAACGTTGTTCGATGCGGACGGAACGACCTTGTGCGACGTGACCTTTGCCTTACCGCCATAGGACGGGACGCGGAATGCCTCAACGATCTCGCCGTCCTTGTTGTCCGCAAAACGGATCGGGCCGTCGTTCGACCAGTCCCACGTGCCGTCGGTGCCGATCGTTTCCGCCGTGCCGTCGGTATACGCGATCTCGAGCTGCATAAGGAGCTTTGTCTCCTTGCCGTATTGGCAGTTGATGCCCCATGCGCCGCAGGAGCCGCG
>ONLX01000044.1 GCA_900318765.1 uncultured Eubacteriales bacterium | reverse complement strand
TCGTCGCCATGGTTGCAATGACACCTTTGATCACGATTCAGCTGCTCGGCGTCGGGTACCGGCTGCGGAACATCCGGCTGTTCCGGCACAAACGCGTCGAGACGATCGCCGATCCGTACACGATCATCGAACTGTAAGGAGGGGCTATGCTGTATTTGCTGTTCACCATTCTCGGTCGGAACCGTCTGCCGGCATTGATTCGGCTGTATCGGAAAAACGACCTGAAAATTCATCACATTACACTCGGACACGGCACCGCGACCAGCGAAGTGCTGAATGCGTTCGGTCTGGAGCGCGGCGAGAAAGTCGTCTGCATGACGGTCCTTTCCGCACCGCTCTGGAAGCCGTTGAAGCGCGAGCTTATCAAAACCATGCGGCTCGATATTCCGGGCATGGGCATTGCGTTCACGATTCCGATGAGCAGCATCGGCGGCCCGCGCGAGCTTGCGTATCTGACACAGGAACAGTCTTTCGAACGAGGGGAGGAATCAACTTTGCAATTTACCGAACAGGAATTATTGGTGGTGATCGGCAATCAGGGCTATAACGGGATGATCATGAACGCTGCGCGGGAAGCCGGCGCAGGCGGCGGAACGGTACTGCATGCGCAGGGAACCGGGACGGAGACCGCCGAACAGTTTCTCGGCATCTCACTCGCATCGGAAAAAGACGTCGTTCTGATTGTCGCAAAGAAGAGCCAGAAGAATGCAATCATGCGTTCCATCATGGAAAAAGCCGGGTTAAACACCAAAGCAAAGGCGATCGTCTTCTCGCTGCCTGTCACCGATACCGCGGGGATTCGTCTCTCCGATGAGTCAAAAGAGGAGGAAGCACCTTCCGCGCCCGTTTCCGAAGAGACAAAATAAACAAATTCTGTCACCCCCGGATCTTTAAAGTCTATTTAAGGAAACGGGGGTAAACTTTATTCATCCAATCGAAAGGAGGATTTCCTCATGAAAAAACAGGTCCTTGCCATTCTCTCCGTTTTAACCGCTGTGTGTATGCTTGCGTGTACCGCAGGTGCGTCGAGCAGCAGTTCTTCCAACGAAATCGTTGCGTCTGTCTCCGAAATGGCGGAAGCCGAAACAGCTGAAACCGTTGCAGAAAGCGAATCGGCTGATTCCTCCGACGAATCCGACTTTCCCGGCACGCCGCCCGACGGAATGGGCGAACCGCCTTCCGGCGCACCCGAAGGCACGCCGCCCGATGGTTTTGGCGGCGGTATGGGCGAACCGCCTTCCGGAGGCTTCGGCGGCAATACAGCCCCGGGCGGCAGTACCTCCTCGTTCGATTATTCCGCAGCAACGGAGATCACCTCTGCGGATACGCAGGAGAACCAGACCTATGCAAGCACAACTGCGGATGAAAGCGCTTTGATGATTTCGACAACCGATGCGGTCACGATTACGAATCCGACCGTTACCAAGACCGGCGATTCCGACGGCGGCGACAACTGCAATTTCTATGGTCTGAACGCTGCAGTGCTTGCTAAGGACGGCGCGAACGTCACGATCACAGGCGGCACGATCAGCTCCTCCGCGTCCGGCGCAAACGGCGTGTTCTCTTACGGCGGCAACGGCGGCAGCAACGGCGCGGCAGGTGACGGCACAACTGTGACGATCACCGATACGGTCATCACCACGGCAGGCTCCGGTTCCGGCGGTATCATGACCACGGGAGGCGGTGTGACCTATGCAAACAACCTGACCGTTACGACCTCCGGTCAATCCTCGGCGGCGATCCGCACCGATCGCGGCGGCGGCTGGGTTTATGTAGACGGCGGCACCTACACGACCAACGGGCTCGGCTCGCCTGCAATTTATTCGACCGCAGAGATTCATGTGTCGAATGCAACGCTCGTCTCAAATCTTTCCGAGGGCGTGTGCATTGAAGGCAAGAACAGCATCGAACTGACCGACTGTGATCTGACCGCAAACAACACCAAATGCAACGGAAACGCGACGTTCTATGATACGATCATGATCTATCAATCGATGTCAGGCGACGCCGACTCCGGCACAAGCGCGTTCACAATGACGAACGGGGCCCTGACCAGCAAAAACGGGCATATCTTCCACGTGACAAACACCAACGCGATCATCACCCTGACCGGTGTTACGCTTGTCAATGAAGACGGCGAAAACATCCTGCTGTCCGTCTGTGCAGACGGTTGGAGCGGCGCAAGTAATATTGCGACACTGAACGCAATTCGTCAGGTGCTTTCCGGAACGATCCTTGTCGGCAGCGATTCCGAGCTCTCGTTGGTGCTCGTGGACGGATCGACCTTTACCGGAACCATTTCGGGCAACATCTCGAACGCCTCCGGCAAGAGCGTTTCGACCGAGGTCGGCACGGTGAACGTCGCGTTGGATTCCACATCGACATGGACGCTGACAGCGGATACCTACATCACCTCGTTTGACGGCGACGCATCCAGCATCATCTCGAACGGTTATACACTGTATGTGAATGGTGTTGCGCTGACCGGTACAAAATAAAGAAAGCATCGGTCGTCGGAGGAAGTTCCTCCGGCGACCTTTTTGCTATACAGATCGGATTTGAAAAAAACTCCGGAAAAAATCAAAATTGGATATTGACAGAATTTGACTCCTTTATTATAATAATTGATGCGCGTTAGCGTGCTTGGGAGCATAGCTCAGCTGGGAGAGCATCTGCCTTACAAGCAGGGGGTCAC
>ONLX01000095.1 GCA_900318765.1 uncultured Eubacteriales bacterium | reverse complement strand
AGGATCGGCGCAAGCGACGCAAGTCTCGAATTCCGGATGCGCGAAAAGCCCGATACGATCAGGCCCACGTCGAGCGCGGCGAAATCCTCCGTAACCGACGACGCGCAGTCCTCCGAAAAGTCCTCGATCGCCTTCTCGCTGTAGGTGGAGTGCGCGCGGAGGTATTCGGCAAACCCTTCCTTCGGGTACGCGGGGATCTCGAGCGCATCGGTCGTCGATTCGGCAAACAGCGCGTCCACCATGGCAGCGGTATAGGCGCAGATCTGGTCGTCGGTCACGACGTCCTTCAAAACGCCCTCCTCCACGCCGTACAGGATGGCAACGTGGTCGAGATTCTCTCCGATCCGGTCGCGCAGCTCGCTGCAATACGTTTTCGTCGCCACAAACGCCTTATAGTAATTCGGATTCAGCACAACGAACGTCAGCAGACCGGACGCTAAAAAGAGGGACGAGGAGAAGAGCAGCAGCAGCGACAGCACCACCGTTCCGATGGCTTTTCCGAGCTTCATTGGGTCACCTCCACGCCGTCGACCAGGTGGCAGCAAAGTACGCACCGCTCGGTGCGCCGCTCCCCGTTGTTCTCCCTCGGGTAGCAGGAATACAGGATCAGATCATAGTCGCTCGAAGCGTCCATGTACCAGCGATCCGTGCCGTCCACGCCGTCCACAC
This sequence comes from uncultured Eubacteriales bacterium, assembly GCA_900318765.1. GTDB lineage: Bacteria > Bacillota > Clostridia > Christensenellales > CAG-138 > UBA3792. The sequence continues at coordinate 11,532 of ONLX01000095.1, read as the reverse complement.
GCTTTTCCACGGTATAGCGGTATGGGCCATAGCTCGTCTCGAGCAGAACGGACGCGCCCTCGGGCGTCCCCTCGAGCTCGGCAAAGTGCCGCGTGACGTGCGCCGACAGAATCGTGCAGCCCCCGTCGCCCGGGAAGTACGACGCGTAGGACATCCCCGCGCCTTTCTTCAGAATGCTCTTGTCCGCGCCGAGATAGACCGGAACATTCACGATATCCCAGCCGCCGCCCTGCCAGGTGACATTGAGCCGCGCAAACTGCTTCCCGTACGCAACGGACGGAATCCGGTCGAGCTTGACCGGCCGCTCGCCCGGCACGAATCCGGTATCGTAATCATCCACCTCGACCGGCGCAGTCTTGCCGACGAGCAGCGAAACATAGGCAGTCTCCTCCAGCACCGTTCCGAACACCCAGATGCCGGCGAAGAAGAGCCCGAAAAAGAACAGCAGAAACGGGAGCAGAATCAAAAACGTCCTGCCGCCCGATTTCCGTCGAACGGTTCTCGCTTCCATCTTTATGCAGCGCTCCTCTTCCGCGTGAGGATCCAAACGGCCAGTACCGCCGCGCCGAGCAGCATTGCGCCGCCGAGCACGATCCATGCAATCGAAGCGGGCTTTGCGACGTCGGTCTTGGCGTCGGAATTCAGGCGGCCGAGCACCTTTCCGTTTTTCTTGATCGTGATCACCCGCGCGTATTCATTCTGCGAATCGTTGCTCGGATCGATTGTGCAGTCGAGATCAAGCGCGTCGCACACCTCGGCGATCAGCGTCGCCGCGATCGCAAAGTCCTCCTCCGTGTAGGCTTCGAGCGAAGCGTTTTCGGAGAGCGACTGCGTGGCAATCGCCTCGTTGGCCGCGGTCAGGATGCGGTTGTACGCCACCGAATCAACGGTAATCTCCTCAAGATACAGCACCTTTCGGATCTGCTCGCGCGCGTTGGCGTCCTGTCCGATCACGGTACGGTCGAGCGCGTCCATCAGAAGATCCTTATACTCGTCGCTCGAATGCACCTCGCCGATAAAGATTTCCTCGCCTTCCGCAAGCGCAGGCACGGCCGCAAACAGCAACAGCGTCGCAAGCAGAACGGACAACATATGCTTCATACAGAGTCTCCTCCGTTTCTTTCGATTTTGCAACAGCATACCATAAAATTGTGAAAGAAATACGGACAAAGGATGAACGCTTTCCGAAGTTCCTGTAAAAAATGCCGGTAAATTCCGGAAATCAAAAAACGCCTGCCGATGCAGACGTTCCGATCCGTTACCCGACCCTCGTCAAAAATACAGCCGTTCCGACGACCCAGAGCAGCAGCGCGAGCAGCACGAGAATCCAAAAATACAATTTTCGAATCTTATGGCGAAACAGGAGCATGCCCAAAAGCGCCCCGAGCGCGCCGCCAAAAAACGGAACGATCAACAGCGTTCGCTCCGGAATGCGCCACGCGCCGCGCCTTGCGCGCGCTTTATCGACGCCATACAGCACAAGCGCAGCCAGATTACTCAACGCAAGCCAAAACCAAAGGAATCGCAAAGCAGCCTCCTATCTGTAAAAAGGGACTTTGGCAGTCTGTCTTCAGCAGCCCTGGTCATCCGATTTGCGGCACAGCGAGCGTTCCGTTTCGAACCCGTCCGGATAGCGCGCCTGCAGCTTATCAAGATTCATCAAAAGGACCGTATCGAGATCGTAGCCGATCGCCGTCGCCGTTTCCGCAAGGTACCAGGCGATGTCCCCGAGCTCCTTGGCAAGGCGCTCCTTCTCGAGCGGATGTCCCTGCGCCAGATGTTTTTTGACCAGGTCGATCGCCTCCCCGGCTTCCCCGCAAAGGCCCATGACGCCGTTGATCAGCACGTCGCGCTCGTTCAGCGCCGGGTTCAGCGTCCGCATCGCACGCGATTGATATTCGTTCGCGGTCATATCGGTCTCACTCCGCCTGCAGCCGCGCATGGATCGCGCTCGCGGCAACCTTGCCCGCGCCCATGGCCGAGATCACCGTCGCCGCGCCGGTCACCGCGTCACCGCCCGCATACACCGCATCCCGCGACGTCGCGCCGTCCTCCGAAACGAGGATTCCGCCGCGCGCATTGACATTCAGCCCGTCGGTCGTGCTTTTGATCAGCGGGTTCGGAGAGGTCCCGATTGCAATGACGACCGCATCGACGTCGAGCGTAAACTCGCTTCCCGGAACCGGAACCGGACGACGGCGGCCATCCGCTCCCGGCGTGCCGAGCTCCATGCGGATGCAGCGGATTCCCGTAACGAATCCGTTCTTCGGGTCACGCAAATCGTCCGGGTTCCGATAGCCCAGGATCTCCACCGGATTGTTCAGAAGCCGGAAGTCGATGCCCTCCTCCATAGCATGCTCGACCTCTTCCTTCCTCGCCGGCAATTCCTCCATGGAACGGCGGTACACAATATACACTTTCTCGGCCCCGAGCCGAAGCGCCGTGCGCGCGGCGTCCATCGCAACGTTTCCGCCGCCGACGACCGCAACCCGTCCGCCCTTCATGATCGGCGTCTCGGGATCGGCAAGATAGGCCTTCATCAGGTTCGAACGCGTCAGAAACTCGTTGGCCGAATACACGCCCTGATAGCTCTCGCCCGGGATGCCCATAAAGTTCGGCAGGCCCGCGCCGGAACCGATGTACACCGCCTCATAGCCCATTTTGAACAGCTCGTCGATCGTCAGCGTCTTGCCGATTACGACGTTCGTCTGCACATCGACGCCGAGCGCTTTCAGCGTCTCAACCTCCTTGGCAACGATCGCCTTCGGAAGCCGGAATTCGGGAATTCCGTACACCAGCACGCCGCCCGCCGTGTGCAGTGCTTCGAACACGGTGACCTTATAGCCGCGCTTGGCAAGATCGCCCGCGCAGGTCAGTCCGCTCGGGCCGGAACCGATCACGGCCACCTTGTGTCCGTTCGATTCGGGCTTTTTGGGGGGCTCCGTTTCGTTTGCGTTATGGTAATCGGCCACGAACCGTTCCAGTCTGCCGATGGCGACCGGTTCAAACTTCACGCCGAGCGTGCAGTGCTTTTCACATTGCTCCTCCTGCGGGCAGACTCTGCCGCAGACCGCAGGCAGCGATGAATACTCCGAAATGATCCGATACGCGCCCTCAAAATCCCGTTCCTTGATGCGGGAAATGAAATCCGGAATCGCAATGTTCACGGGGCAGCCGTTCACGCAGGGACGGTTCTTGCAGTTCAGGCAGCGCTTCGCTTCCTCGACGGCGATCTCCACCGGGTACCCGAGCGCAACCTCGTCGAAGTTGTGCGCCCGCACGGCAGGTTCCTGCGTCGGCATCTCATGCTTTTTCGGTACAATCGCCATCCCTTATGCCTCCTCCCGGAACAGGTTGCACGCCTTCTCATAGGCGTGGCGCTCAAATTCGCCGTACATCCGCGCGCGCGACATCGCTTCGTCGAAATCGACCTCGTACCCGTCGAAATCCGGTCCGTCCACGCACGCGAATTTCGTGACGTTCTTCCCGTCGCGGTGCAGCGTCAGCCGACAGCAGCCGCACATGCCCGTCCCGTCGATCATGATCGGGTTCATCGAAACGGTCACGGGAATGCCGAACGGCTTTGCCGTCAGCGTCACGAATTTCATCATCACAAGCGGTCCGATCGCAACGATCTCATCAAACGTCTCGCCCGCTTCCAAAAGCTCCTTAAGCGGAACGGTCACGTTGCCGTGCCGTCCGTATGACCCGTCGTCGGTCATCACGGTGAGCCGGTCGGAGCACGCAGCGAACTCGTCTTCGAGGATCAACAGGTCCTTGTTCCGGAACCCGATGATGCTCGTCACCTTGGCGCCGAGCCGGTGAAACTCCTGCGCAACGGGCATCGCGATCGCGCAGCCGACGCCGCCGCCCACGATGCAGACCTTGCGGATTCCCGCCGTATGCGTCGGCACGCCGAGCGGCCCGACAAAATCCTGTAAAAAGTCGCCCTCGCGCTTATGGTTCAGCTTCTCGGTCGTTCCGCCGACGATCTGGAAAATAATCTTCACGGTACCCTGCTCCGGGTTCGTCCCCGCAACGGTCAGCGGAATGCGTTCGCCTTCCTCATCGACGCGCAGGATAATAAACTGCCCCGGCTTCGCCTTTTTTGCCACCATCGGCGCAAGGATTTCCATCTGCGTGACCGTGGGGTTCCATTCTTTTCTGGTAATGATTCTGTACACGATTGTTCACTCCTGCGCGTCAAAGTCCGTTGTTAAACGTCATCCGGAATCCGGAACGTGCGCACCGTCTCCCCATCCAGCGTTTTCCATGCAAAGGTCCCATCCTCGAGCAGCAGATAGCCGCGGAAGTCGTCGTGCGGAAACGTCGGCGACCCGGGATTCAGGTAGGTGTATCCCGCATGCGGCTCGCACAGCGCAAGGTGCGTATGCCCATGCAGCAGAATGTCCCCGTCATGGAGCGGCGGAAGACGGTCGTTGTTGAAAAGATGCCCATGCGTTGCAAACACAAGATGCTTGCCGACCGAGAGCAGCGCAGAGTCCGCCATCATCGGAAACGACAGGATCATCTGATCCACTTCGCTGTCGCAGTTGCCGCGCACGGCCACGATATCGCGCTGCTTCGCGTTCAAAAGCTCTGCCAGCGTCATCGGATCGTATCCTTTCGGCAGTCCGTTTCGCGGGCCGTGGTTCAACAGATCGCCGAGCAGCAGCAGCCGGTCCGCGCGCTCGCGCTCATACGCGTTCAGAACGCGTTCCCCGTAGTATGCCGATCCGTGCAGATCGGATGCGATGAACCATTTCATATTATGACTCCTGTTCCTCGGCGCGCGCTTTCTGTTCCAAGGCCATCGCGTACGCCTGTTTTTTCGGAATATGCAGCTTCTCCGAAACGACCGCCGCGGCTTCCTTTACGGAAAGCGACGTCAGCAGTTCCCTAAGAAGCGCGTCCGGATCCGGCGCATCGGTCCGTTCCGGATTCGGCAGCACTGCAATCACGCATTCGCCCTTCGGCTCCTCGGAAAATTTCTCGGCAAGCGACGCGGGCGTTCCGCGATAGACCGATTCGAATTTCTTGGTCAGCTCCCGCAGCACCGCGGCTTTGCAGTCCCCGAGAAGCTCCGAAAGCGTCAGCAACGTATCGCGCACGCGGTGCGGGCTTTCGTAGATCAGGCAAAGATGCGGCGTCTTTGCGATCGTTTCCAGCATTGCCTGCCGCGGCTTCGATTCGCGCGGCAAAAAGCCGAAAAACGAGAACGGCTGCGGCGGCAATCCCGAAAGAACGGCGGCCGTCAGCACGGCGGACGCACCCGGCACAACCGTATACGGAAGATCGTTTTCCACGCACATCTGTACGAGCACCGCGCCCGGATCCGATACCGCGGGCATGCCCGCGTCGGACACGTAAACGATCTCCCTGCCCGCGCGCAGCGCTTCCTTCAGTTCCTCGCTGCGCATCCGCTCGTTGTGCGTGTGGCAGCTGATCAAGGGCTTCTCGATGCCGAGGTGGGTCAGCAGCTGCGCCGTGCGGCGCGTATCCTCGCAGTAAATCGCATCGGCCGCGCGCATCGTATCGATCGCCCGCAGCGTAATATCGCCGAGATTTCCGATCGGCGTGGCAACCAGATACAGCATCCGTCTTACCTCGTCCGAAGGTTCGTTCCGCGGAATGTGACGATGCTCGTCACGCTCTTGTCGGTCAGGCGCGAAACGATCCGCTCGTCGTACCGTTCGGACAGCGCTTCCGGCATCAAGTTCGTCACCGTAATCGTCGGCAAGCGCGACGCAATCCGCTCATTCAATACCGAGAACAGCGTTTCTTTGGTGACGTTCGGCACAATCGGCTCGGTTCCGAGATCGTCGAGCACCAAAAGCGGTACGCTCGTATAGAAGCGGAGGCTGTCCGTCCCGTTCGCGATGTCTTCCAAGCGATCCGAAAGGAACCGGTACGCCGTTACCTTCCGCGTCTCGATTCCGCGCTCGATCGCGCCGTAGGCGATTGCGTTGGCAAAGTACGATTTGCCGAGCCCCGGCGCGCCCAAAAACAGAAGATTGGGCTTTTCGGGATGCGGGAGCGCGGCAACGTATTTTTCACAGAACCCCCTGCACCGCACGCCGAAGCCACGCTGCTCCTCGTTCGGAAATACCGCCGGGTCAAATGCCGCAAACGTCTCGCGCGAATTGATCCGCGCGCCGTCCTTCAATTCTTCCTGCAGCTTTTTCAACGCGCAGCCGCACAGCTTATTCAACCCTTCGCCGACCTTGCCGGTATCCTTGCACTTAGGGCAGGTATAGATCGGATCGAGATACGTTGCGGGGCGGCCCATAGCGATCAACAGGTTCTTGCGTTCCGCAGCGATCGCGCCGAGGCGGGACTGCGCCTGATCGGAGGTTATCTTGCCTTCGGAGAACCGGCGCACGATCTCTCCCTGCTCCTCTTTCAGCGACTTCAGCCGCGGATTCTTCTGCTCACATTCGGCGCGCCGCTGCTCCAGGGTTGCGGCGTTTTGCTGCCGAATCCGGCTGTAATACCGTTCCAAACTGCTCTTCATAGATCCTCGTTCAAATCCACAATGATGTCCTTCAAATCTTCCATCCGCACCGGGTTCTGCTGATAATTGCCGAACCCGTAATCCTTCTTTTTCCGGCCGCTTATCTGCGGTTTTGGCGCAGTCTCAAGCGCGCGCTTTGCGTCCTCCACGCTGACGATCCCCTGAGCAGACCAATCGATCAGCCGTTTTTTCAGCACGCCGAGCGGCCGTTCGGCACTGCGGCAGTCGTCCGCGGCGAGCAGAATCGCTTCGGGAGAAATGCCCTTATCCACGCGGAACATCGTCATCTGCGCAACATCGGTCCGGCTCGGAAGCTCCACCTTGCCGAGCCGCCGGAACACAAGCTTGCAGAATTCCCGATCATCCAGTTCCTGCTGCGATTGCTGTTCGATCTCGGTCGCGGTCGAAAGGTTTCGCTCGCGCATCTGCTCCAGCCGATCGTTCAAAATTGCAAACGTCGGCGTACCGACCTCCACGAGCTGCGGGCAGACCGCAAGGATCGCTTCCTCGTCGAACCCCCATTCGTTCCGCCACTTATCGTACAGGTCCATTTCATCCTGCGTCGGCTTGCGACGCTTGTTCCACCGAAGAAGCACTTCCGTCGCTCCGTGCTTCTTTGCGCGATACGATTCGAGGGATTCCTTGGCCTGCGCGGGGGTCACGATGCCCTGTTCGTTCCAGGTCTGTGCCACCGCAAGAATATAATTGGCGGAAACGCGCTTGCCCTTCTGCTCGATACAGTAAGCCACAAGCTCCAGCGCGGCGGCCTCCTCGATCCCATACAGCTCCACCACATCGTACATCGCTTTCATCTCCCTCAGGTCGAGCTGCCGCGGCGCAAGCAGCGCGTTCAGCGCATCGACAAACGGGCGATACTTCACGGCGGTCGCAGTCGTCAGCGCAGGCTGCTCCGAGAGCAGATACTCCACGGTCAGCGGCTCTTCCGCAACGATCCGAACGAGCCCCTTCGCCTGCCAGTACACGAACGCGCACCGCACTTCACTCTCGGAGATCCCGAGCATTTCGGCGATCGAATCGTCCGCCAGCGAAATGTGATAGCACTGCATCAGGCCGTACAGGTATACTTTGACAAACATGCCATCGGCTTCGGGCATGTAAACGGTAAAAAACAAATTATCGACGGGTGTCATCTCCCGCCGTGCCGCTTCGGGCGAAAATCGAACTGTCATATTGCGATTATACCATGCCGCGCCGCTCTTTTCAACGGAGAATCCCACCTTCCCGCAAAAAATCTCGGGTTCCGTACTGGTAATTTGAATGGACATGGCGTATAATGGTTCCATGAAACGCAATCGTCGCCTACGTACAAATTGGAAAACGGTGCTTCCGCTCTGCGCGGTTCTGCTTGTGCTGCTGTTTGCGTTCTTTCTGATGCTGCGTACGTTCTTTGCCCAACCTACGGACAACCCTCCTTCGTCCGAGCCGACCCCGGTGCCGACCCCCGCGCCCACGCGCGTCGATCTCTACGCCTACTATCACTTTGCCGAGACGCAGGAGATCCCCGTGTACGATCATCGTGAAGACGCGCTCATCGTCATGGACCTTGAGGAATACCTGATCGGCGTTGTCGGCGCGGAAATGCCGACCGCTTACGCACCCGAAGCTTTGAAGGCGCAGGCCGTCGCCGCGCGCACGTATGCGCTGCGCAAGATTCTCCACGGCGGCTGCGCAACGCATCCCGAGGCCGCAATCTGCACGAACAGCAGCTGCTGCCAGGCCTATATCAGCGACGCGCGTATGAACGAGCGCTGGGGCGACGAAGCCGGCATGCGTTACAACCTGCTTGCCGAAGCCGTTCTTTCAACCAAGGGCGAAGTGCTCGTGTATGACGGGCAGGTGATCGACGCAATGTTCCATGCCTGCTCCGGCGGCATGACCGAAAATTCCGAGAACGTCTACGCAAACGCCCTGCCGTATCTGCGCGGCGTTGAAAGCCCGTACGAGACTCCGATGCGGACGCAGACCGTTACGGTCGGGTTTCATGACGCGGTTGAAAAGATCAACGCTGCCTATCCGGACGCGCACGTGACCGATGAGAACATCCGGGACGCGATCGAGCTGAAAGCCGTGTTCCCGAGCGGCCGCGTGAAGACCGTGCGCCTCGGGGATGTGGAGCTGCAGGGCAAGCGGCTGCGCAACGTGTTCGATCTGGAAAGCGCCATGTATCAGATGGAAGTCACCGAAAACGGGTTTGTGTTCCATGTCAAAGGCTACGGGCACGGCGTCGGCATGAGCCAGAACGGCGCAAACGGCATGGCGCAGCACGGATACACCTACGATCAGATTCTGAAGCACTATTACACCGGGGTCACGATTGAGCCCGACCTCAACCACACGGCGGTCGCCCCCGCCGAAACGCCCGGCGTATGAAAATCTGGGAACCGCTGACCGATGCGATCGGTCTCTACCGAACCGAATCCTGTCCCATCCATGAAGACGCGCTGCGGCTTGCGGAGTTTGCGCGCATCCGACCGAAGGACCGTGTGCTCGACCTCGGAACCGGCAACGGCATCCTCGCGATCTATTCCGAAGCGCTGCACGGCGGAACGTATACGGGGATCGACGTAGAGGAATCCGCGCTGCAGCTTGCAAGGGAGAGCGCGATGCGCAACGGGCAGACGATCTCTTTTTTGCCGCTTGCCGTTATGGATGCGCCGTCCTTCTTCGGACATGGCGCGTTCGACGCGATCCTGATGAACCCGCCGTACTTTACGGAAGGCGATCCCGGCGCGCGGGCGCTTGCCCGGCACGCAGAGGCCTCTCTGCTGTCCGATTGGTGTCAGGCCGCCTTTTTGCTGTTGAACAACGGCGCAGCGGTGACGCTCTGCTACCCCGCCTCGCAGCTTGCCGCGCTGTTTCGCGCGCTCGATCAAAACCGCCTTGCGCCCAAGCGCATAGAACTCCTCTTTTCCAAAGATACCGCGCGGCTCGCGCTGCTCGAAGCCCGTAAACTCGGCGGCGACGGGCTGACCGTCACCAAATCGGAAAGGAAGCTTTGCCTATGAAACCAACCCGGATTCGATTGCTGCTTTTTGCGCTCTCCATGCTGCTGCTGTGCGGCATGCTCGGGTGTATCCGCCCGGCAGCCGCGCCGGATGTGCCGGACCTTTGGACCGCTGCGCCGAAGGGTTCCGAAGCCGATCTGTGGACGGCGCCGCCCGCAGCGCTCCCGGCGGATCCCACTGCCGCGCCCAAGGAGGCGGAAACCGCCGTCCCATCGCCCGACCCGACGCCAACGCCCGACCCGACCCCCACGCCGGATCCGACGCCTACGCCGACGCCGAAGCCCACCGAGCCGCCGGTATCGGAAGACGGGGTTTACGACGAAAAGGATGACGTCGCGCTGTACCTGCACCTGTACGGGCATCTGCCATCCAACTATCTGACGAAAAAGGAAGCTCAGGCGCTCGGATGGTCCGGCGGTTCGCTCGAGCCGTACGCGCCGGGCATGTGCATCGGCGGAGACCGGTTCGGCAACTATGAAAAGAAACTGCCGGCTGCCAAAGGACGCACGTATACGGAGTGCGACATCGGCACGATGGGCAAGCGCTCGCGCGGGGACAAGCGGATCGTGTTCTCATCCGATGGACTGATCTACTACACCGACGACCATTACAACTCGTTCACGCTGCTGTACGGAGGGGATTGATATGCAAATCATCACATTGGACGGACGTCGCATGACCGATCGGCGGCAAACGCATCGGTATCTTGCGATGGCGCTGCGCTTCCCGGTTTATTACGGGCGCAATCTCGACGCGCTTGCCGACTGCCTCGGCGAGTTCTGCGGCAACGCGATTCTTGTGCTGCGCAACGCGGAAGCCATGCGGCAGTCCCTCGGCGAATACGGGGATCGGCTGATCGGCGTCTTTTCGGACGTTGCAAAGACCTCGGGTCTGCGTTTTTTCATCGATCCGGACTGATTTCTTTGGATTTGCTACGAAGCGTAGCATTCTTTTTTGGAAAACGGAAACAGTTCTTGATTGTGCTACTCGCTGTCTGAGGGTAGAATGAAGGCACAAAAACGAAAGGAGCCAACGACTATGTTGAGCGAAACCATCAAACATCTCAGAAAGCAGAACAATCTCACTCAGGAACAGCTTGCCGAAAAGCTGAACGTCTCGCGTCAGGCGATCACCAAGTGGGAATCCGGCATAGGCACGCCCGATATCGGGAACCTTGAGGCGCTCGCGAAAGCGTTCTCCGTTTCCTATGACGTACTGCTGTCCGACGGCGAAGCGGGCGCAGCCGAGAACGTCCGCCGCACCGAATTCGATGTGTTCGGCAAGGACGATTTCGAGCTCTCGTTCGGGAACGCAAACGTACTCGATGTTTCGCTTGCCGACTGCGAAAAGATCGTTGTCGAGATCCGCACCGATTTACAGGATAAAGCCTATGACCTTGCCAAAGTCAAGCTCGAAAACGGCCGGAAGATCAATATCGCGGTCGTCGAGATCAAACTCGATAAGCAGTATATCAGCGTCGAAACGAACAAGACGCTTTCGAAGCAGGACGCAAAGAAGCATCTTTGGATCAAGGTGCTGCTTCCGAAGGAGTTTTCCAATCGCATCGAGCTGAACGGAGACGTGCATACGCTGCTCATCCACGATATCCCAGTCAAAAAGCATCTTGAATTTGACGGGAAAGCCGAGAACGTTCGTGTCAGCGGTGCCTGCGGGCACTTCGAGCTGACCCCCCGCTGCGACCTCGAGCTGCACTACGACGGCTCCATGGAACAGCTCGACATCAATCAGCTCCGCTGCATCTCGAATCTGTACCTGAAAGCGGGCGCGCCCGTCCACGTATACAACAAGGGCAGATCCTGCGATCTCGTGTTCGACGGGTATGAAAGCGTCCCGGATGCCGAGCACAAGGTCGAGCTGAACGGCTTCAAAACCGAACTGACCGTCCGCGCGGAATAATCCCTCCCGATTCCTTTTGCCACGAAAAAGACCGCCTCATGGGCGGTCATTTTCGTGGTGCGATTGGCGGGATTT
>ONLX01000001.1 GCA_900318765.1 uncultured Eubacteriales bacterium | reverse complement strand
GCGTTTCCACAATGCTGCCCGGCCTGCCGCAGTAATGATACAGAATGTCGTTCGTAAAAACGATCCGTTTTGCGGCGGCGATCATCCGATGCGTCGTCCGGGTATCCTCATGCACACGTCCTGCATATCGCACAGATTGAAACAGGCTCTTTCGATAAAGCTTGTCCCACGCAACGCATTCCTCCGGCGTATCCACCAGCATCGTCAGCGCCTGTTCAACGGTTTTCTCTCCGGCTTCCCGCTCAGGAGAATCTCCGTTGCGGCGCGTGGTAAACCCGGTCTTCCGATAGCGAAAGATCACCAGGTCCGCTTGATCCCGCTCCGCAATTTCGTACGGGATCCGGCAAAAATCCGGCTCCACCCAATCATCGCTGTCCGCTAACATGATATACTCCGCTTTTGCAAGCTCCAAGCCGCAGTTGCGCGCAGAAGAAATACCCGCATTTTCTTGATGGATCACAACAAAACGCGGATCGGAAGCGGCGTATGCGTCACAGATCGCGCCGGATCCGTCGGTCGATCCGTCGTCTATCAAAACAATTTCAATTTCCGGGAGCGTCTGGCCTTGCAGACTGTCCAAACACCGCTTTAAATACGGCTCCGTATTGTAGACCGGAACAAGGATGCTGATTTTCGGCGCCATAGCACGCTTCCTTTCTATACCAGAAAAAATTCCAGGATCAAAACAATTGCGCAGCAGCACAGCGCGACCGGGAACAGTCCCGCACCGAACCATGCCGCAACGATCCCGACCACGAGCGCAGCGACGCCTGCGATCGGAGACTGTGTCGCCTCCACGATCGACGGAAATGTCATGACCGCGAGCGTCACATACGGCACGTAATATAAGAAAGATTTGAAAAAGCGGTTTTTGATCGGCTTTCGGATCAAAAGCGGCAGCACACGCACCGCGTAAACGACCGCAAACATCACAAGGATATACACCCACACGTTACGCATCGGCATCCTCCTTGATCGGAAACAGGATCGCCGCGACCGCTGCGAGCAGCACCGTCAAAAGAATCGTACGCGTTCCGCCGGAGAGTGTGGAGATCCACGGCAGGCGCGACGCGGCAAAACTTGCGCCGAACCCAAGCAGTACGAACAGCCCTACGACCGGCTGCTTCTTCGAGGGCGGCACGATCACGGCAAGGAACATGCCGAAAAGCGCAACCGACAACGCGCTGACAATCCGCGTGGGCAGCAAATTCCCCGCAAGAATCCCAAGCGCCGTTCCCGCCGCCCAGCATGGAATCGCAACAAGGTACGCACCGTAGCAATAGCGCGGATTCAACGGCGTCTCCTGCGCAATCGAGATGCCGAACAGCTCGTCCGTAACCGAATAGCCGATCAAGAGCCGATGTCCGAGTCCGAGCTTTGGATCGAGTCGCTGACTCAGCGCAAAGCTCATCAATAGATATCGTGCGTTGGTAACAAGCGTGACAAGCGCCATTTCCCAATACGATGCGCCTGCCGCAATTACCGTGATTGCAGCATATTCGCCGGCGGACGCCATGCCGAGCCAGCTCATCAAAAAGCCCTGCGGCGCAGTCATTCCTGCGTTGCGCGCCGCAATCCCGAGCGAAAACGCAACCGCAAGATATCCAAGGCCGATCGGGATTCCGTCCCGAAGGCCCTTTGTAAACGGTGAAAGCTGTTTCATGCCCCGCCTCCGATGCCTATGTTTCGCTTTGCAGCGCGCGATACAGGGCCAAGAACTGCTCGGGCGTCAGCGTTTCACCGCGTGTTTCGGGGGATACGCCGATATAAGATAATGTGTCCAACCCGTTCGGGATTCCTTTGAGATTGTTTTTCAACGTCTTGCGCCGCATCAAAAGGCACGTCCGCACCAATGCAAAGATGCGCTCAATCGGTTCTTCCGGCGCGTCGGCCCGCTTCCAAAATCCGAGAAACGATGACTGCACGTTCGGCGCGGGATAAAAGCAGGATTCCGGAAACGACTCCAGCACCTCGCCCTCGTAATACAGCTGCGTTACAACCGACAGCGCACCGTAAGCATCCGCGCGCGGCTTTGCAAAAAACCGGTCCCCGGCTTCCTTTTGTACCAGGCAGCCAAATACGCGCGGCAGCCGCAGAAGCACGCGCTCCGCAATCGATGTCGTAATATAGTACGGCAAATTTCCGACCACCGAAAACGGCTCGCCGACCGCACTGTAATCCAACCGAAGCGCGTCGCCGGTTTGAACGGTCAATCGCGGATCGGGCATCGATTCGGAGAGGAATCGGGCCATCGCCGCGTCCTTTTCGATTGCAAGTACCGTATTGCTTTTGGGAAGCAGCAGCTCGGTCAGCCCGCCGAGTCCCGGGCCGATTTCAACGATCGGCTCGCCTGCAAGCCGCAGCGCGTCCACGCAGCGCGAAAGCCGCGCTCCGTCGATACAGAAATTCTGCCCAAGCGCGCGATTCGGCGTATGATCGAGGGCGGCAAGCGCCTCGATAACAAATGCAATATTGGCTCTCATGCGGGATAGTATACCATGAAGCAGCGGGATTGACAAGGTTCCTTTTTTCGTCCGATTTCCGTTTTTTTCCAGAGAATGCGCTGTATCAATCCAACCGACGCCGCGCATACTACCGAAAAAAAGACAAGGAGACCAGTCAATGCGAAAAACATTTGCATGGATAACCGTTTTGTTGCTGTTGGTCTGCGGCGCGTTCGGCTGCCGCAACAACAAGCCGATGCCCGCCGTCCCGAGCGCTTCGCCCGATGCGACGTCGGACGCCGTCCCCTCCTCGAACCCGGACGTCTCTCCCGCGCCGTCGGAAGAACCCGTTTTGGATGCGTCCTATCGGGAATTCTTCGTGACCTTTCCTTCGCGCGGCGTGAACGTGCACGCGTCCATCGTTCTGCCGGGCAGAACCACCTTGGAGGAGCAGCCGATGCATGCGTTGGGTTCCGTTTCCGCTTCTGAATCCTCCGCGTCGCCGGATGCCTCCGCATCCCCCGATGCGTCCATGATGCCGGATGCCTCCGCGTCTCCTGACGCGTCCATGATGCCGGATGTTTCCGCTTCCCCCGATGCGTCTGTGATGCCGGATAGCTCCGCGTCCCCTGACGCATCCATGATGCCGGATGCCTCCGCGTCCCCCGACGCGTCCATGATGCCGGATACTTCCGCGAATCCGAACGGAACGGAAACGACCGGCGCGGCATACCCGTGGGTGGTGTTCCTGCATGGGCACGGCGGCGAGCGGAATGAAAACGGCGGCTTTTCCGAAATCGCGCATACGCTCGCGTCCCACGGCATTGCGTCGATCCGAATGGACTTTGCAGGCAGCGGCGAAAGCGAGGAGCCGTTTACCGAAAACTCGCTGACCTCGATGTATACCGACGTGCTGGCCGGAATCGATTTCATTAAGTCGACCTACCCGGTCGATGAGCATGCGATCGGCGTGTTCGGATTCGATATGGGCGGCCGCGTTGCGCTGCATCTGCTCGCACAGAAGCTGTTTGATTTCCGTGCTGCGGTCCTGCTGGCTCCGGCGAACAGCAATGACGACTGGATCACAATGTTCGGCGGGCAGGAGGAATGGGATCGCTACAAATCCGAAGCCGAACTGAACAATTATACGACGTTCAAAACCTCCTTCGGCCAGGTGCAGGACCTTTCGATCCAATGGTTCTCGGATCTTGAGATGAGCGACGACCCGGCAAGCATGATCGATCCAACGTTTCAAAACCGCACGCTGGTGATCTATGCGACCAATGATACGACGGTTTCGCCCGACGTCTCGCGGTCCGTCGCAGAAAAGCTCGGCGCGGAAACGCTTGTGCTCGACAACGGCGGTCACAGCTACGGCTTCTATGCCGAAAACGAAGAGCTGGTGCAAAAGATCGCGTCTGCCGCAGCAACGTTCTTCGCCCGCACGCTGAACACCGCAAACTGACCAAAACGAACGCAAAAGGACGGTGCAACTCACCGTCCTTTTTCTGAATGATTTCGTTATACCGTTCCGCGGTACGAATAGCCCTCTTTTTCAATCGCGGCACGGATGGCATTCTCATCCGGCGGCGCGTTCAGCGTGACGAAAACGGTTGCCGTTTCGTGGCTTGCCGAAGCGGATTCCACAAACGGCAACGCTTCGAGCGCCTTTTGAACCGTTGCCTCGCAATGCGGACACATCATTCCCTCTACCGAAAGCGTCATAGCGCTCGGTTGTTCGGTCGCTTTCGGCTCGGCGCCGCCTTTTTTCCGCTTTGCGCGGTCCCTCGACGCGTCTTGCAGCCGGAACAGATTCAACCGCAGCGCATTCGTGACCACGCAGAAGCTCGAAAGGCTCATCGCGGCCGCACCGAACATCGGGTTCAGCTCCCATCCGAACAGCGGAATGAACACTCCCGCCGCCAAAGGAATGCCGATGATGTTGTAAATGAACGCCCAGAACAGATTTTCGTAGATATTCCGCAGCGTCGCACGGCTGAGCCGGATCGCAGCGGGAACATCGCAAAGCAGAGAGCGCATCAGCACCACGTCCGCCGCGTCGATTGCGATATCTGTGCCCGCACCGATCGCGATTCCGATATCCGCGCGAGTCAGGGCCGGGGCGTCGTTAATGCCGTCTCCGACCATGGCAACCTTGCCGTATCGTTTGAGATCGCGGATCACGGCTTCCTTGCCGTCCGGCAAAACGCCCGCGATGACCTCGTCCACGCCCGCAGCATCGCCGATCGCTTTTGCGGTGCGCGCATTGTCGCCGGTCAGCATGACCACGCGAATGCCCATATTCTTCAGCTGCCGGATCGCCTCCGGACTGTCCTCCTTCATCACATCCGCCACCGCAACGATGCCGAGCAGCCGCCCGCCCTTTGTGAACAGCAGCGGCGTTTTACCCGCGTCCGAGAGCGTTTCCGCCTGCACCTTCAGCGCTTCGGGAACAGACGCCCGGCTCGAGACAAAGCCGAGGCTTCCGCCAAGCAGCGTTTCGCCGTCCACGGTTGCTTCGACGCCGCTCCCGACAAGCGCATGGAAGTTTTCCGACGGCAGCAGCGCAAGTTCTTCCTCCGCGGCCCGTTCCAGGATTGCCTTTGCCAACGGGTGTTCGCTCTTTTGCTCTAAAGACGCCGCAAGCAGCAGCAGTTCCCGCTCGCTCACGCCGTTTGGCACAACATCCGTCACCTTCGGCGCGCCCAGGGTGATCGTTCCGGTCTTATCGAGGGCAATCACATCCACCTTGCCCGCCTGTTCGAGCGATACGGCGGTCTTGAACAGAATTCCGTTCTTTGCGCCGACGCCGTTGCCGACCATGATCGCAACCGGCGTTGCGAGCCCGAGCGCGCACGGACAGCTGATGACCAGCACCGAAATGCCCCTTGCGAGCGCATAACCGAACTGCTGCCCGACAAGCAGCCAGATCACCAAAGTTACAACGGCAATACCGATGACCACCGGAACGAAGACCCCGGAAACACGATCGGCAATCTTTGCGATCGGCGCTTTTGTTGCGGCAGCGTCGCTGACCATGCGGATGATCTGGGACAGCGTCGTATCCTCGCCGACACGCGTCGCCTGCGCCTTGATCCAACCGGATTGATTGACCGTTGCGGCGGATACCGGGTCCCCGGGCGCCTTATCGACCGGAATGCTCTCACCGGTCAGCGCCGATTCATTGACCGCGCTCGTGCCTTCGAGCACAATGCCGTCTACCGGGATGCTTTCGCCGGGCCGCACAAGAAAGAGATCCCCCTTCTGCACCTGCTCGATCGGAACCTCGACCTCCACGCCGTCCCGCAGCAGAACGGCCGTCTTGGGCGCAAGCTTCATCAGCCCCTTGAGCGCATCGGTCGTTCTGCCTTTGGACCGCGCCTCGAGCATCTTCCCGACCGTGATCAGCGTCAGAATCATGGCGGCAGATTCAAAATAAAAGTTCATCATGTGACGCATCACCGCTTCATCGTCCCCTTGGACGACGGCGCGCGTCATGGCAAACAGCACCCCGACGCTCCACGCAAATGAAACGAACGAGCCGAGCGCGACAAGCGTATCCATATTCGGCGCGCGATGCCAAAGCGCGCGGAACCCGCTGATAAAGAATTTTTGATTGATGACCATGATGGCGGCGGACAGCACGAGCTGCACGAGCCCCATGGCGACGTGGTTGTTCTCAAAGAACGATGGGAGCGGCCAGCCCCACATCATATGGCCCATCGAAACATACATCAGCGGCAGCAGCAGCGCAACCGAGGCAATCAGCCGCTTCAACAAAGCCGGCGTCTCGCGATCCTTCAGCGCTTCCGCCTCCTGATTCGCTTTGCGACCCGGCTGCGCGGTTTTGGGCGACGCGCCGTACCCTGCCCGTTCGACCGCTTCCACGATCGCGGCAGAACTTGCCGTTCCCTCGACCCCCATGGAGTTGGTCAGCAAGCTGACCGAGCAACTCGTCACCCCCGGAACGCTGTTCACAGCCTTTTCGACGCGCGCCGCGCACGCGGCGCAGCTCATTCCGGTGACATTGTATTGTTCCATTCGATCTCCTTTTATCTTTTTGAGCTTATTCCGTTACCGTGATCGAACCATGCAGCATTCCCATCCAGCAGGTATAGGGGATGACTCCGGCATCCGTCGCAGTAAATTCAATGACCGTTTCGCCCTCCTTCAGTGGAATTCGCATTTCCAGTGCGGGAATGACAATTTCACTGTTGCACGCGGTCAGCTTTCGTGCCTCGGCATGAATAACCCATCGCACGGGCACACCTTTTTTTACGGTAATATCGGGATATCCTCTCCAATCCAGCTCAGATCGGATCTGTTGGGCCGTCTCTTCCATGGCGGCAGCTTCCGCCTTTTGTACATCGAAAATCCGCAGATTCCATCCGATCAGAGACGCTCCGTTGGTCAGCATTGCAACAGCCATGACCGCAACAAGCACGCCGGATGCGATCCGCATCGGACGCGCGGCGCGTTTGTTCAGCCGTCCTCCGAGCAGCCCGAATCCGAGCATCAGCGGAACCGTTCCCACCGCAAACAGGAGCATGGACAATGCGCCCATCCACCAGCTTCCGGAAGAGAGCGCATAGAGCTGCATCGCCTATAAGGGACCGCAGGGCATCATTCCGTTCATCAGGCCGATCCAAAGCGAGGAGGTGCGGCCGCGAATAAGGCCGATTCGCCACGAGGCGGGCAGAGCCGGCAATCTGCCGATCACGCCGACCAGGTTCAGCGCCATCAGAATCATCCAGACAGCAGCTGCCATTTGCAGAATCGCCTGCACCGTCGGAGAAATCCGAAGCACCTGCCCGAGCAGCGCATTGATCGGCGTATACACAAACAGCAGATACAGCAGAAACAGCGCAAGCAATACGCCGCATACCGTCAGCAAAACACGTATCGTGCCGACAGCTCCTTTGCGTCCGATCAGTGAATACCCCTCATCCGAAACAGCCTGCCTAAGCTCCGCTTCTCGAAAACGATCGTTCACCGTTACGGTCAGAATCCCCTTGTTTGCGTCGGCGTCTGCACGGGTTAATCCCTACCGATTTACTCGAATATTATACAACGCTCCATTTCCCTTGTCAATCGGTTCCGTTGGCTTTTGCTGTCCCCGCATCTCGTCTTAGCGATCTTGCAGCGAAGATAAGACAAAAGCTGCCGCATTTTTGCGGCAGCATGATCGCTGAAAGAATTCTGTTCACAGCCCAAACTGTTTCGAAATGAGATCGACGATCTCCGCGCCGATGCGCTTCTGGGCTTCGCCGGTTGCCGCGCCGATGTGCGGTGTGCAGGAAACCATCGGATGCGAATAGAGCGCAGCGTTCTGGCTCGGCTCGGTCGCAAAAACGTCAAGCCCTGCTGCGCGAACCTTGCCGGATTCCAGCGCTTTCAGCAGCGCGTCCTCATCGAGGTTCTTCCCGCGCGAAGTGTTGATGATGCAGACGCCGTCCTTCATCTTTGCAATCGTTTCCGCGTTGATGATCGCGCCGCCGTCAACCGCGGGCGCATGGACGCTGATAAAATCGGACTTTTTCAGCAGTTCCTCCATCTCCACGTACGGAATCCCGAGTTGCTCCTCGATCCCTTCGACGGGATAGAGATCATACGCAATGACGTTCATGCCGATCGCCTTTGCCATCACGCCGAGGTGCTGCCCGATCCGGCCGAACCCGATGATGCCGAGCGTGCGGCCCTGAAGCTCAATGCCCTTGCCGTACGCCTTCTTTTCCCATTTCCCCTCGCGCATCGTATGCCCGGCGATCGAGACGAACCGCGCGCAGGCGAACATATGCGCCAGCGCAAGCTCCGCAACCGACTGCGAGCTGGCGCGCGGCGTATTTCTGACGGTGATTCCGTTTTCCTCCGCGTATTTGACATCGATATTGTCCACGCCGACGCCCCCGCGGATGATCAGTTTCAGTTTTCCGGCTTCCTTCGCCGCGTCGATGTGCGGCACGCGCACCTTTGTTGCAGAACGGACGACGAGCACATCGTACTGCTTGACCGCTTCTTTCAGCGCTTCGGGATCATAAAACTGCTGATCGACGACACAGCCCTTCGCTTCCAGCGCGGTTACCGCGCCTTTTTCCATGCCGTCAGATGCCAAAATGCGTACCATTTCCCATTCCTCCTTATGCGTTTTCTGCTTCGTATTGCTTCAGGAATTCGACGAGCGCTTCGACGCCCTCCTTCGGCATCGCGTTGTAGATCGAAGCGCGCAATCCGCCGACGCTCTTATGCCCTTTGAGGTTATCGAATCCGGCTGCCTTGGTCGCCGCAACAACCGCCGCGTCCTTGTCCTTATCACCGGTGATAAACGGAATGTTCATCAGCGAGCGATCCTTCTTTTCGACCGTTCCGTAGAACAGCTTCGACTGATCGAGGAAATCGTACATGATCTGCGCCTTTTCCTCATTGCGCTTTGCCATCGCCTCGAGGCCTCCGTTCTTGCGCAGGTACTTGAAGACCTTGCCGCAAACATAGATCGCCCAGCAGTTCGGCGTGTTATACATCGAGCCCGCGTTCGCGTGTGTATCGTAACGGAGATAGATCGGCGTCTTCGGGTCGATATCCGACCGGATCAGATCCTCGCGGATGATCACGATCGCGAGGCCCGCCGGGCCGACGTTCTTCTGCACGCCGCCGTAGATCAGGCCGTAATCGGACACGTTGCACGGCTTCGAGAGGAACATACTCGACTGGTCCGCAACGAGCACCTTGCCCTTGGTGTTCGGCAAAACCGGATACGTCGTGCCGTGGATCGTTTCGTTTTCACAGATATACACGTAATCCGCATCGTCATCCACCGGCAGATCGGAGCAATCCGGGATATAGCTGTAATTCCGATCCTCGCTCGAGGCAATCACGTTGACCTTGCCGAACTTTTTCGCCTCGGTCGCAGCTTTTTTCGACCATGCGCCGGTTACGATGTAATCGAATACGCCGTTCCTGCACAGGTTGATCGGGATCGCGGAGAATTGTAGCGTCGCGCCTCCCTGAATGAACAGAACCTTATAGTTGTCCGGAATCTGCATCAGCGCGCGAAGATCCGCTTCCGCCTCTTCAACGATCTGCCCGAACACTTTGGATCGGTGTGACATCTCCATAACGCTCATGCCGCTGCCGCGATAGTTCAATACCTCCGCGGCAATCTCCTCCAGCACCTCCACGGGCATCGTTGCCGGACCCGCCGAAAAGTTATACACGCGATCGTATTTCATGACCATTCTCCTTCTTCTCAATTTGGGACAAACGCCCTCTACCTGCATTGTAGCCCATTTTGTACAGAAAAGCAACCGAAAAAGCAAACTATTTTTCGATTTGCCAAAAATATTTTTTGGTATTGCAAGGGCCATCGAGACGGGCTTCGTTTTTTCGGGTTTGGCTTGCATTCGGATCGCGCCTTTTGTATAATATCCGCATGGAACACTTGCTCACATCCTTTACTACCGTAGCGCCGCTCCTGCTGATGATGGCAGTCGGGCTGCTGTTGGCGCGCACGCGGCTCGTTCCGAAGGATGTGTTTCTGATCGCAAATCGCATCGTTTACTATGTCGGTCTGCCGGCGCTGATCTTTCGGAACCTGATCCGGCAGGACGACGCAAGCGACGCGGACCCCGCCGTCATCCTGCTCGTGCTCGGCGGTATCCTGGGGATGTTTGTGCTCTCGTGGCTGATCCTTCCGCGCATTGTGAAGGATCCGAAGCGGCGCGGCGCAATCACGCAGGCGATGCTGCGCAGCAACGATTCGATCTTTACTCTGACCGTGGCGGCCGCCGTGCTCGGGGAGGGCAATTTCGGCATGACGATCTTCACTGCCGCGCTTTCCGCCACGCTGTTCAATCTTCTTTCGATCCTCACGTTGGAGATCAACCGCGGACAGAAGCCGCGCATCGGCGTTTTCATCAAGCACGTGCTTTTGAACCCCGTGATCCTTGCGGTCGCGTTCGGACACCTGTTCCGTTGGTTCGGATGGACGCTGCCTGCCGTTTTGCAGACGCCCATCGATCACTTTGCCGCGATGGTCACGCCGCTCGGCTTTTTGATTCTCGGCGGAATTCTGTCGTGGGATTCGCTGCGGCAAAACCGCAAAGCGCTGCTTTGGATCGCGGTCTGCAAGCTGCTGATCGTGCCGCTTGTGATGACCGGCCTTGCGCTTCTGCTCGGATTCCGAAACGAACGGCTTTTGACCGTGCTTCTGATCTTTGCCGCGCCGACCGCGATGGCCAGCTATCCGCTCGCCGCCGCGATGGAAAGCGATGCGGTCCTTGCGGGGGAGGCTGTCGCGCTGACGACGGCTTGCTCGCTCCCGACGGTCTTTCTTTTTCTGACAATATTCGGAGGTTTGTTATGACGGAACGAATGTATTTGCAGGACAGTATGTGTCTACGCACCGAGGCGCGCGTGATCGATTGCGTCCCGCATGGAGACGGCTGGCGCATCGAGCTCGATCGCTCGGTCTTTTTCCCGAACAAAGGCGGGCAGCCTTGTGATGTCGGCACGATTGCGGACGCGGTTGTTTCCTCCTGCGACGAGGAAGGCGAACGGCTTTGGCACCTTTGCGACCGCCCGCTTCCGGTCGGGGTCACGGTGACCGCTGCGATCGACGGCGACCGCCGGTTCGATATCATGCAGCAGCATACCGGCGAACATTTGCTCTCCTGGTGCGCATGGACGCTGCTCGGCGCAACGAACGTCGGGTTCCATTGCGCGATGGAGTATGCGACGCTCGACCTCGATCGCCCCGTTACCCATGAACAGGTTCTTGCCATCGAACGGCTTGCAAACCGGGAAGCTGCCAAAAACGGCGCGGTGACTGCCGTCGAATACGCCTCGGAGGAGGAGCTGAAAAACGCCGGAGTCGTGCTGCGCAAGCACGCGGAAGGGCTGACCGCACCGATCCGCGTCGTTTCGATCGAAGGCAGCGATGCCTGTACCTGCTGCGCGCCGCACGTACGCCGCACCGGAGAGATCGGGCAGTTGAAGATCGTCGGCGAGCTGCCGTATAAAGGCGGCACGCGGCTCACGTTCCTGTGTGGGATGCGCGCGCTGATGCACGCTCAGCGAACGCAGGATGCGGTCGATGCGATCGCCCTGAAATTCTCGACCGGGCGCGACAACGCCGTGGTATCGGTGGAAAAACAGTTTTTGGAGCTCTCCGAGACGAAGCGGGAAAAGAACGCCGCTCTCGCTGCGCTTGACGGGTATCTGAGCAAGGAGCTTCAGGCGCAGGCGGAGGTCATCCGCAAAACGGCAGTTTTGGTCGCCTCCCTGCCCGGGATCGACGGAAAACGGTTGCGCGCGCTCGCGCAGAAGACGCAGACGAACCGCTCCCTGACCGTGCTGCTCTCCAAAACCGGGGAAACCGTGCAATACGTTTGCAGCGCGAACGGGATCCCAAACGATATGGGTGAGCTCTGCAAAGCGGTCAACCTGCTGCTCGGCGGCAAGGGCGGCGGCCGAGGCACGCTTGCGCAGGGAAGCGCGCCGATACGCGGAGATTTCAGCGAATCTGTAGAAGCGCTGCGCCGCTACTGCGGGCAGATTGTTTGAGGTGACGAAATGCCAAACGCCTTTTCCCGGACCGAACTGCTGTTCGGCTCCGAAGCAATGGAACAATTGAAACGCAGCCATGTCGCGGTATTCGGCATCGGAGGCGTGGGCGGATACGTCGTGGAAGCGCTCGCGCGCGGCGGCGTCGGCAGCCTGACGCTTGTGGACAGCGATACCGTCGCCCTCACGAACCTGAACCGCCAGATTATTGCCACGCACGATACGATCGGGCGGCTGAAAACCGAGGTCGCGAAGGAGCGCGTGCACGCGATCGCTCCGGACTGCCGTGTAACCGTTTTCAATACCTTCTTCCTGCCTGAAACGGCGGATCAATTCGACTTTTCCGCGTACGATTACGTCGTTGACGCGATCGACACGGTCTCCGGCAAGCTTGCCCTGATTGAAGCGTGTCAGAAGGCCGGAACGCCGATCCTCTCGGCAATGGGCGCGGGGAACAAGATCGATCCCACCGCGTTTCGCGTCGCAAAGCTCTCGAAAACGTCGGTCGACCCTTTGGCGCGCGCGATGCGCGTCCAATGCAAAAAGCGCGGACTCAAAGATGTTCGTGTCGTTTACTCGACTGAGCCGCCGCTTTCTCCCGC
>ONLX01000066.1 GCA_900318765.1 uncultured Eubacteriales bacterium | reverse complement strand
GTACAGCTTCGGGTCGGAGAAACCGGTTTCTGAACGCCCTTCTTGGCAGTCTGCACAGCGTGTCAAAAGGTTTTTTGACACGCTGAAAGGATGCTCCGTTTGGAGCATCCTTCTTGCCATATGGTATATGCTTATTCTTCGTCCTCGTCCTCGCGCTTGGCTTGCTCGATGATCTTCTTGGCCTGATCGCCCGGGACATCCTCATAGCGGGTGAACTCGCTGCGGAAGGAGCCGCGGCCCTGCGTCATGGAGCGCAGATCGGTCGCGTACTTGAACATCTCGGAGAGCGGAGCTTCCGCGGTGATCTCGGTGCCGCCGTTGTGCGGGTTCATACCGAGCATTCTGCCGCGGCGACGGCTGAGGTCGCCCATGATATCGCCGACGTTGTCGTTCGGAACCCAGATATAATAGGTGTAGATCGGCTCGGTGAGCACCGGGTTTGCCTTGACGCACGCCGCCTTGTAGGACAGGCGGGCAGCGCTCTTGAACGCGACTTCCTTGGAATCGACGGGATGATACTTGCCGTCATACAGCGTCGCCTTGATGCCGACCATCGGGTAGCCGGCGAGCACGCCGTGAACCATCGCTTCGCGCAGGCCCTTTTCGACCGCGGGGATGTATTCCTTCGGAACGACGCCGCCGACGATCGCGTTGACGAACTCGAAATCGGTGCCTTCCTCTGCCGGCTCGAACCGCATCTGAACGACGCCGAACTGGCCGCTGCCGCCGGTCTGCTTCTTATGCTTGCCTTCGGCTTCCGCCATCGCGCGGATCGTCTCACGGTACGGGATGCGCGGATCGCTCAGCTGCGCTTCGACGTTGTTCTTGTTCTTCAGTTTCGCGCAGGTCACATCCAGATGCATTTCGCCAAGGCCCTTCAAGAGCACATCGCCGGTTTCGCCGTTGCGCTCGAGCGCGATCGACGGATCCTCTTCGAGCAGCTTGTTGAGGCCGCTGATGACCTTATCTTCGTCGCCCTGCTTCTTGGCGGAAACCGCAAGACCGATGCACGGCTCGGGGAACTTGATCTTCTCGATCTCAACGATGTCGCTCGGATCGCAAAGCGTATCGTTCGTGTTGGAGATCTGGAGCTTGGCGATCGCGCCGATATCGCCCGCGTTGAGCTTATCGACCGGGATCGACTTCTTGCCGCGCATCAGAACCGGCGCGGAGGGCTTTTCGGTCTTCTCGGCGGTCACATTGTACGGAACGACGGACGCGTCGAGCGTGCCGCGATGCACCTTGACGATGCTGTACTTGCCAAACTGATCGTTGACGGTCTTGTAGATCGAGCAAACCATCTTGCCTTCGCGGGTAAGAGCGACCTCATTGCCGTTCTTGTACGCCTTGGGCAGCGCGCTCTGGGCAGCGGAGGGCAGGTAATGCACGATGTTGTTGAGCAGCTGGATCACGCCGAGGTTCGCGCTTGCCGCGGTGCAGCAGACGGGCGTAATGTCGCCGTCGAGCGCGCCCTTGGACAGGCCCTGCAGGATCTGCTCATGGGAGAGTTCAAACGTTTCGAGATACTCCATCAAAAGCTCTTCATCCGCATTCGCGGCAGCTTCGGTGAGCTGCTCGAGCAGGGACGCGACTTCGTCCTCAAGATGCGCGGGGATCGGAGCATCCTTCTCGTTCTTGCCGTCAAACAGCTTTGCGGTCTGGCTCAGAATATCGACATAGCCCTTGAACACACCGCCCTCAACGATCGGGAGCTGAATCGGGACGACGTCGCTGCCGAACTTTTCGCGTGCTTCGGACAGCGCCTTATCGAAGTTCGCATTCTCGCGGTCCATCTGGTTGATGACCATCATGCGCGGCTTTTTGCGCTCCTTGCACATCGCCATCGCCTTTTCGGCGCCGACCACGGGACCGGAAACCGCACCGACCACGACCAGCGCAGCGTCACACAGTTCCAGAGCGGCGACCACTTCGCCGTAGAAATCGAAGAAGCCCGGCGCGTCAATCAGATTGATCTTCGTATTCTTCCACTCGAGGGGTGCCAGCGCCATGTTGATCGAGATCGAGCGCTTCTGCTCCTCCGGGTCGAAATCGGTCGTCGGCGCGTTGTTCGGAAAACGATCGACGAGTCCTGCGTTGTAAAGCATGGCTTCGGTCAGCGTCGTCTTGCCCTCGCCGCCATGGCCGAAGATACCGATGTTGCGAATTACGTTCGCGGTGTAAAGTTTCATCTTTGTCCCCCTTAATGGTTAGCTTTTCAATTCCGTTACCACGGACTTATCCATGATAGTCTTTTAGATTATAGCAGAAAAAACCGGTTCTGTAAACATTTACTTTTCCGGTTTTTTCGATTTTTCCGATTTTTATTCCGATTGCAGCAGCAGGATGGCGGCATTTCGCTGGGCGTCGAGTTCCTCCGGAATCTGCGGAGGCGAATACGGCTGCGCCTCTTCGGGATTTTCCACCACCGTATCGGGCGTGATGCCGACGCCGTGGATGCATACGCCGCTCGGCGTGTAATACGCTTCGGTCGTGATCTTGATATAGCCGCGCGTTCCGGGGACGTAGCAGTACGACTGCACAATTCCCTTGCCGTAGGTCTGCGTTCCGACCACCCGCACCCTGCCGTGATCCTGCAGCGCGCCGGAAACGAGCTCACTTGCGGACGCGGAATCCTGATTCACAAGCAGCACAACCGGGAACGTGTACCCTTCCTTCTCGGTCTTATACTCCACGCTCGAGCCGTCCTTCGTGCGGAGCGACGTGAT
Organism: uncultured Eubacteriales bacterium; assembly: GCA_900318765.1. Taxonomy (GTDB): domain Bacteria; phylum Bacillota; class Clostridia; order Christensenellales; family CAG-138; genus UBA3792. The sequence continues at coordinate 4,030 of ONLX01000066.1, read as the reverse complement.
CACAAGCCCTTTGGGCAGGAACAGGTCCGCAATGTCGCACGCGTCATACAGCGAGCCGCCCGGATTGTCCCGTAGGTCGAGAATCAGCGATTCCATGCCCTGTTCGCGCATCGCTTCGATCGCCTCCTTGACCTCGGTCACGCAGTCGCCGTGGAAGCCGGACAGATGGAGATAGCCGATCGAATCCGTCTGCATCCGATACGTCACGGTTGCGGCATAGATCGTGCGTGCCGTGACCGTCACGGTCATTTCCGTATCGTTTCGGCGCAGCACGAGCACGTTCTCATCGCCCTCCTCGGTTTTCATGCAATCGAGGAACGCGCCGATTTCCATTCCGTCCGCCGGCGTGCCGTTGATCGAAAGGAGCGCGTCGCCCGCAAGAATGCCCGCGTCGAACGCCGGCGTGTTCTCATACACGCGAATGATCGCAAAGTCACCGATCGCCCGCTGCTCAAGCAGGATCCCGACGCCCGTATAGTATCCGGACTGGCTCTTGGTCAGCGCCGCATACTCCTCCTCGGTGTAATACTCGGAATAGATGTCGCCAAGCGAATCGACCATGCCCGCGATCGCGCCGTCGATCAGGTGATCCTCTTCCTTTTCATAGAAATAGAAGCCCTCCCGGATGATCCGGAGCGCGTCGCTCAGCGTGCCGCTCTCGCTGCGGCCGCCGAGCCGCCCGACAAAAAACGCGATGACGCCGGTAATGACCATCGAGATCGTCCAAAGCAGCCACCAGAGCCAGAACCGGCTGCGGCGGGGTTTTTCATCGTCGTCGTAAGATTCGGTGATGATCGTTACGGAGTCCGATCCTTCGGATTCCGGCAGCTGGATATCGTTCGATTCACGGTTTTCGTTCATAAGGTCTCCCGATTGAAAAAAAGCGCATTCGAAAATGCGCTTCCGGTTCGCAGGTAATTCGAGCGGATGATGGGTTACAGCGCGTACTTTTGGAGGAACGCCGGCAGCGCGTTCGGCGCGCCGGATACGCAAAGCGTCAGCGAAATGCCGTGCGCGTCGGAAAAGCGCTCCAATTCAGCGAACAACTGCTCGAGCGTCGCAAGATCGTGGCGCACGATATCCAAAAATCCGTCCACATACACATCCTCGAGGTCGTGGTCGGAAGCGGCGATGCCGCAAAGAAATCCGAAAAACGTTTTCGGTCCGTTGATCCCGTACTCCTTCGCGTTGATGAAACGCACGGAAAGGTTCAGATCGAACATATAGCGATCGTCATCGTCGATAAACACGACGCTTCCCTTGGCTTCCTTTGCCGCAACGTTGGCAAGCTCCAAGATTTTTTTGGTCTTGCCGGTTCCTTTTTCCCCGAAAATGATCTGTATCACGACAGTACCTCCCTCTGTGATCTTAGGCTATTATACCCCCTTTTTTCGTTTCTTTCAAGTCCTTTTCCGATTTGCGCGAAGGCTTTCACACTCTTTTCGCAATTGCCCCGCACCGGATTCGACCGCGAAATTGCCGTTTCCCCTATTGAAACCGCGCGCAAAAGAGACTATAATACATGCAAGAAACAGGAAAGGACTGTATTTTCGGTCATGTTGTATCCGCTTTTGTCGCCCTATCTCGGACAGCCTCAGCTGTTCGCAATCTGCGCGCTGTTCTGCTTTTTGCTGACGACGGTGCTGCTGCACGTCGATCTGCCGTTTCTGCCCAAGGATCAGGGCCGCGTCAACGCCGTCAACGGCGAGCTCTCCAAGGGCAAGGTGCGCGGCGTCGGCCTGGTAATGATGATCTGCTTCGTCGCGTGCGCCGCGCTGTTTATCCCGTTCTCGCTCGAATTCATGTTCTACGCGCTGCTTCTTCTGGCGGAGATGTTCAGCGGCTACCTCGACGACGCATCCAAGCTCCCGTGGTCGGACTACAAGAAGGGCCTGATCGACTTTGTGATTTCCGTGCTCGTCGGCGTCGTCTTTGTGCTGAACGATTCAACGACGATCTATTTCGGCACGTTTGCGCTCACGCTGCATCCCGTGCTGTACGGCGCGCTTGCAACGGTGCTGGTCTGGGTCAGCATCAACGCCGTCAACTGCACCGACGGCGTGGACGGGCTCTCGACCTCGGTCGGGCTCGTCTCCCTGCTCAGCTTTCTTGTGATCTATCCGAACGAGCTGACGATGGAGTACCACGGCTACATCCTGCTGTTCGCCGCGGTCATCGTGTCGTACCTGCTGTTCAACGCCGGTCCGAGCAAGGTGCTGATGGGCGATGCCGGTTCGCGGCCGCTCGGCGTGCTGCTCGCGCTGCTCGCGATGAAAACGCATCATCCGTTCTGCTGGCTGCTGCTCGCGTTCGTATTCTTAGCCGACGGCGTGACCGGGCTTATCAAAGTCTTTCTGCTGCGGTTTTTCAAGATTCATCTGTTCAAAAACATCCGGACGCCGCTGCACGACGAGGTGCGCAAAAACCGCGGTTGGTCGGATATGCAGGTCGTCGTCCGCTTCACGATCCTGCAGCTGATCTGCTCGGTGCTCTGGTACATCACCACGCTGTGACGCAAAGCAAATGCTCCCGTAAACACATGCGGGAGCATTTTTTGTTATTCGGTTTTGTCCTTCGGTTCGAATTGCTCGGGGAACCAATAGCGCGCGTATGGCGTTCGGTTCGCGCCGATAAACGTCAGCACGTCCCAATCCGGCGCAGACATCGGCGTACAGGCGTTCGGGATATCGTCATCGCGCATCGAGGTCTTCGCCTCATAGACCGGACCCTTCGTGTAAACGCCGTAACCGATCACGTCGGCAAACGTGCGCTGCGCGCGGCCGACGCCCTTCTTATCCATCGTCGCGTCGAGCCAGATGTTGCCGTCAATCGTCGTGAGGTACGCCGGGGACTGTTCGGTCGCCGGGGTGATGCTTTCGATGATGCCGCAGTGCGACGCAAACGTTCCGCGCTCAGGCACCTTGAAGAAGACGATATCGCCGGGCTTGGGCAGATAGGAGTTCCAATCGCGCCAGTAACCCGCCTGCTTCAATAGGTCCTCATGCCGGATGCACGAATACTCCGCGGGGTAATCCGTGAGCCCCGCATAGTGCGCGCAGTAGGAAACGAACATCACGCACCATTTGCTGTACGGGCGGCCGTACCATTCGCCGTACTTGGTCGCGTAGCGAATCTCATCGTCGTCATACAGGATCCATTTGTAGAGGTTTTCCTCATATCCGACCTCCCTTTGGGCGATCGCGAGCACGCGCTCATTGATGTCCTCCGGCAGATTCGAAAGGTCCTTCGGCGCGAACGGATCCGGCGTCGGCGCTTCGGTCGGCTCCGGGGTATCGGTCGGCTCCGGGGTCGGCGTCGGCGATTCGGTCGGCTCCGGGGTTGGGGTCGGCGATTCGGTGGGCTTTGGCGTATCGGTTGGCTCCGGGGTCGGCTTAAGGGTCGGAAGCTGCGTAAGGGAAGCGGTAATCGCTTCGGTGGGCGTGGGCTCGGGCGCTTGCGGTAAGGCGTTGCCTTCACAGCCCGTCAGCATCAGAACGCATGCGGCAAGCAGCGCAACGCAGAAAAAGCCCTTTCTCATCGATCGTCCATCCTTCTTCGCAAGTTGCCGGTATTATATCAAACTCCGCGCATGCTGTCAATGCGTGTGCGAAAAACAGAATTCATTTGGTACAATTTGGTACAACGATGCAAAAACGCTCCTTTTGTCTGATCGACAAAAGGAGCGTTTTCGTTGGCTGCCGAACTAGGATTCGAACCTAGACAATACGAGTCAGAGTCGTAGGTGCTACCATTACACAATTCGGCATTCTGCATGAAAGAATCCCAAGATGCCGTCCGCTTTGTGTGATAAGACCCGCCTCTCGGCAGGTGGATACACTGCAGCTTCCGCAACCTTCCCGTCGCAGCGGGCCTGGTTTTGAAAAGACCGACGAGTGCTGTTCCGTCATCACTATGTGGGTTTATCACGTAAAAAGCGTAACGAACACCGCAGGATTTCTTCTGGTGGGGTTAGTTGGGCTCGAACCAATGACCTCCACGATGTCAACGTGGCGCTCTAACCAACTGAGCT
>ONLX01000065.1 GCA_900318765.1 uncultured Eubacteriales bacterium | reverse complement strand
TTCGCCCTCTCCGGATCGGGGAGGGCGAATTGCTGCTTGAAATACGGGCAGCGATGCGGTATAATAGCAGCAGCAATCGATGGGGAGGAAACGATGGCCCCGATTCTTCGCGAGACGGACGTCAAAAGCATACTGACCAAATCGAATCTGCCGCTGGCGGATTACTCGGTGAACCCGTACACCGGCTGCACACACGCCTGCCGGTACTGCTACGCGTCGTTTATGAAGCGGTTCACGAATCATCCCGAGCCATGGGGCGGCTTTCTGGATGTGAAATACTGGCCCGCGCTTCGGCATCCGGAGCGCTATGCGGGCAAGGAGCTGTTTTTCGGCTCGGTCACGGATCCGTATCTGCCCGAGGAGGCAACCTATCGGCGTACGCGCGCGCTGCTTGAAGAGCTTCAGGGGCAGGACATTCGCATCAGCATTCAGACCAAATCCGACCTTGTGCTGCGCGATCTTGACTTGATCCGCTCGTTTCCGAATGCGCGCGTCGGATTTTCGATCAACACACTCGACGAATCGTTCCGGGCGGAGATGGATCACGCGGTCAGCATCGAACGGCGGCTCGAAGCGATGCGCGTTTTGCACGAGGCGGGCGTCCGCACGACCTGCTTCATCTCGCCGATCTTTCCGGGGATTACGGACGTATTTGCGATCTTCGAGCGCGTGAAGGCGCAGTGCAACCTGATCTGGCTCGAAAACCTGAACCTAAGGGGGAGCTTCCGCGCGGACATTCTCAACTGGATCCGGCGGCGCCATCCCGAGCTTGTTTCGCTGTATGCAGACATCTACGACGCGGGCAGCCGCGCGTACTGGGAATCGCTCGATCAGGCGGTGCGCGTCTATGCGGAGCAAAACGGGCTCGAGTACGTGCGAAACGACGATTCCATGCAAAAGCCGTTTACGGAGCCGCCCACGATCGTCAATTTCTTCTACCATGAGGAGATCAAAAAGTCGGCCGTGCAAAAAGCGGAGAAGTTTTGCAAAAGCTTCACAAAAGCGGAGTAAAACGGTTTGTCAAGCGGGAGGGACTGTGGTATAATACCGGGTATGAAACGAGTTCTGATTTTGGGGCTTTTGAGCCTGACTTTCTTCGTATGCGGCTGCGCGCAAGCGCCAAAGCCGACAGCAGCGACGTCTACGCCCGAACCGCACAGCGCTGCGCCCGAATGGATTACGATCGATCCCGTTGCGCAAACGCCGGAGCCTACCGCGATTCCCATACCCGAAACGCCTTCTCCGACCGCAACGCCCACGCCTACCGAAACGCCGGAGCCCACCGCGACGCCTACGCCCGAGCCCGAGCCGTTTGTGTTCACCGCTTCGCGCGATCTGCCGCTGCCGGATGGGGACACGAAGATTCAGAAGGGCTTGCCGTTTTGGATCGACGGCACCGTGGTTTCGATCGAGCCGCTCGTGCGCGTTTCGGCCGTACTTACCGACGTGAAGGGCCGGGAAAAGCAGAACGTGGAAGTGACGTTCGACGCGGCGGACGGCGTGACCGAATACGCCTTGCTCGATAAGACGTTCTCCAAGGAGATCACCGATCTGTCCGAGCAGATCCGCTTTCACGCGCTTGCCGAAGGCACGTATACGCTGACGCTTTCGGCTTCCGACGCCGCAGGGCAAGAGGCGACGCTCGCACAAGCCGCGTTTCAGATTACGAACAGCAAATGGATTCAGCTTTTGCCGAACAACCTCCGCGGCAATTACACGACGGCGCTCGCGTTTTTCGGCTCGCCCGAGCGGTTCCTGTTCCGCTTTTCGCTCAAAGACGGCGGACCCAAGATCAATCTGGACAGCGAATGGAGCAAGCAGTACCTCGGCACGGCGATCGGCGTCAACGGCAAGGAATGGAGCTGCCATGTCGACGCGATTCCGTTCTTTGAACGCGCGAGCCGCTACATCGAGGAGACGTATGTGCATATTTCGGGTCCGTCGCTCGATACCGGCGCGGTCTGCCTGAAGGACTTGTTCTCGAACAACGGCACGATCGTGCGGCGGTTCACCAATTCAAAGCAGTTTTTGAGCCATCATTCGCTCGGCACGGCGATCGACGTGAACGCGCATTCGCCGAGCAACAAGGATAAGCTGTCCAACCGCGAGGTCATCTATCGCGAGGTGACCGAACATCTCACGTACAACGGCATCGTCACGATCGGCGACCACGCGTGCTACGACTTCACGTATACCGGCAGCGCGCGCCCGTGGTCCGAGCAGCGCACGAAGGTGCCGGAACCGCTGATGAACTATCTGCTCTATGAGCTCGCGTTCTTCCGCGCGGGGTTCTCCTGGGGCGTGTACTACCCGCATACGTCGGACGCGATGCATTTCACGCTGTCCGAACTGTCGCCCTCGCTGTTCGATGAGGGACCCTACGCGATGCGCAAGGTCTTCACGTATACGGACGACGCGCCCGCGCAATAATCGCCGCCGCTTTCATTTGGCCGCTTCCCGATCGGGAGGCGGCTTTTTTGTTTCCCGCGGTCCGGTGCGTGAACGGGTGGTTTCGGAACGTAAACGGTTGTCAAATCGCTTGCATCCGCGGTTGCAATTTGTTAAAATGTAAGTAACAGGTAAAATGGGATGCCGGAAAAGAGGAAAAAAGGAGAACGCGTATGAAAGCGACCGCATGGAACGACCACTGGTTTTGCAAGCATCTGAACACGGACGAAGCGCCGATCCCGGTGCGCGTGCCGGACGACGCGATGTTACGGGAGCCGAGAACGCATAAGGCGCTCGGTGGGCTCAACGTCGCCTGGTTCGAGGGCGCGGACTATTCGTATACCAAATCGTTCGAACTGACCGAACAGCAGCTTTCCGGCACGCTCGTGCTCGAATTCGAGGGCGTCTATCGGAAGGCCGAGGTGTTCGTCAACGGCGAAAAGGCGGGGTTCCGCCCGTATGGGTATACGAACTTCTATGTCGACCTTTTGCCGTTTGCAAAGGTGGGGGAAAACACGATCGAGGTGCGTGCCTATAACGCCGATCAGCCAAACTCGCGCTGGTATTCCGGCGCCGGGATCTACCGCCCGGTGCAGCTTTGGACCGCGCCGAAGGAGCATATCGCGCAAAACGGCGTCAAGATCCAAACGCTCTCGCTCGAGCCCGCAACGGTGGAGGTTCGGGTCAAAACCACCGGCTCCGGTCCGGTCAAGGTCGAGCTGCTCGACGGCGAAACGGTGCTTGCATCCGCCGAGGGCGAGGAGCGCGTATTTACGCTGTCTAATGAAAACGTCACCCCGTGGAGCGTTGAGACCCCAAAGCTCTATACCTGCCGCGTGATTTACGGCGGGGATGAGGCCGTGGAACCCTTCGGCTTTCGTACGCTGAGTTGGGGGAAGGACGGGCTTTGCATCAACGGCAAGCGCGAGATCCTGCGCGGCGCGTGCATTCATCACGACAACGGTCTAATCGGCGCTGCTTGCGATCCGGACGCACTCGAACGCAGAATCCGCCTCTTAAAGGAGAACGGCTATAACGCGATCCGTTCGGCGCACAATCCCTGCTCGAAGACGGCGCTCGAGATCTGCGACCGGCTCGGCATGCTCGTGATGGATGAGTATATCGATCACTGGTACATCCATAAGACGATGTACGATTACGTCGAGTTCTTCTTCGACTGGTGGCAGCAGGACCTGACGGATATGGTCGACAAGGACTACAACCACCCGTGCGTGATCCTGTACTCGACCGGCAACGAGGTCGCCGAAACCGCGCAGCCAAAGGGCATTCAGCTTGCCAAGGATATGACCGAGTTTTTGCATACGCTCGACGGGTCGCGCCCGGTCACCTGCGGCGTGAACATCTTCTTCAATTTCCTGAACCACATCGGCTTCGGGCAGTATTCGGACGAGAAAGCGAAAAAGGAAGCCGAGCGCGCGGCAAAGGCGAAGGCCGAGGGCAAAAAGGCAAAGGAAAGCAGCACGGGCAGTAAGTTTTTCAACGACCTTGCGGGGATCATGGGCGCAGGCTTTATGAAAACCGGCGCAACGCTGCACGGCTCCGACGTCACGACAAGAGAATCGTTCGCGAACATGGACATCGCGGGCTACAACTACGGCGAAAAGCGGTATCAGAAGGATTTGAAGAATTATCCCGAACGCCTGATCTTAGGCTCGGAAACGTTCTGCTTTGACGCGTACAAGTTCTGGGAGCTTGCAAAAGAGAATCCGCGTCTGATCGGCGATTTCGTCTGGGCAGGCATCGACTATCTCGGCGAGGTGATGGTGGGCAGTTGGGAATACGGCGACTACGCGAAAAACTTTGAAGCGGACCTTGGTTGGATCAGTGCCGGCAGCGGGAGAATTGACCTGACCGGAAAGCCGCTTGGCGAAGCGCTCTATACCCGCGTTGCGCTCGAGCGCGAACAGGGGCCGTACATCGCGGTGCGCCCGCTCTGCCATGAGGGCAAGCACTCTCCCTCCGCGTGGAAGATGACAAACGCAATGCCCAGTTGGTCGTGGCGCGGGTTTGAGGGCAAGACGGCGCATATCGAGGTCTATGCAAGAGCGGCGGCCGTGGAGCTGCGGCTCAATGAAAAGACGGTCGGCAAGAAGAAGTTTGACGGCAAGGATTGCCTGTTCTCCTTCCGGGTACCGTATCAAAGCGGCACGCTCGAAGCGATCGCCTTGGACGCGCAGGGTCACGAGATCGGCCGGGATACGCTGAAGACCGCCGAGATCCGCACAACGCTGATCGCCGAGCCGGAGGAACCGACCGTGAAAGCGGATCATCTTTCGTTCATCCGCGTCCGCTATGCGGATGCCTACGGCACGACAAAGCCCGCCGAGCGCGGGCTGCTCAAAGCCACAGTCGAGGGAGGAACGCTCGAAGCGTTCGGCTCGGCCTGCCCGTTCTACGAGCAGAGCTATCTCGACGCCGAATCCGATACGTACTATGGCGAAGCGCTCCTGATCGTCCGCGCAGGCGAGGGCGATCGGATCCGTGCAACGGTCACCGACGGGACGCGCACTTCGGAAGCGATCGTCCCGATCCTACGATAACAGGAGGTTGTTATGCTGAATATTCAACGATTCCGCTGCGAAGGACGCGAACGGGGCTGCGTGACCGATGAACGGCGACCGGTCTTCTCCTTTGCGCTCGAAAGCGACCGAACCGATGTTGCGCTTCGATCCGCCGCGATCACGGTGGACGGAGTTTCGTTTGACGCGTCGCATCAGGTTGCGGCGCCATACGGCGGCAAACCGCTTGCGCCGTTTCGCGTGTACAAAGCGGAGCTGACCGCCGTCGATACGTACGGCGACACCGCAAAAGCGAAGCTGTCCTTTGAAACCGGCCGCATGGGAACGCCGTGGGCCGGCAAATGGATCACCGACGGGGCGTATGTATTCCGTGAAGCGCGCGTTTCACCGAAACCGATGCAGTTCCGTAAGCGGTTCGAACGCAAAAAGCCCGTCGCGTCTGCGCGGATCTATGCGACCGCAATGGGCATCTATGAGCTTTTTTTGAACGGCGCCAAGGTCGGCGACCGGTACTTTGCGCCGGGGTTCACCTCCTATTCCCAAAATCTCCAGTATCAGACGTACGATATCACGGATTGCCTCACCGACCGGAATGAGATCAACGTCGTGGTCGCCGGCGGATGGGCGGTAGGATCGTTCGTCTTTACGCGGAAAAACCGCGTCTGTGCCGATCGGCAGGCGCTTCTGATGGAGGTACGCGTCCGCTACGAGGATGGGACGGAGGACGTTTTCGGCACCGACGCAACCTGGGATGTGACCGAGGACGGCGCGTTCCGCATGGCGGACCTTTACGACGGCGAAACCTACGACGCAACCGTGGATCCCGAATCGATCCCGTGGCGCAAGGCGGTCGAAGAAACGCCGCGCAGCCATCCCGAGCCGTTTGCCGAGATCGGCGCGCCGGTCAAACGGCATGAGCGGTTCTGGCCGGTTTCGCATACCCACGTCGGCAATGCCGAAATTTACGATTTCGGGCAGAACATGGCCGGCGTCGTACAGATGAAGCTGAACGGCAAACAGGGGCAGGTCGTCACCGTGCGCCACGCCGAAATTCTGAATCCGGACGGCAGCCTGAACGTCACATTCCTGCGCACCGCAAAGGCAACCGCCACGTACACCTGTGTCGACGGGACGCAGACTTATTCGCCGTCGCTTACGTACATGGGGTTCCGGTACGTATCCGTGGAGGGCATCGATCCGAAGGACCTTTCGATCCGGGCCGTTGCCGTGTATTCCGATCTCGAATCGATCGGGTCGTTCTCCTGCTCCGATCCGATGCTGAACCGGCTGCAGAGCAACATCGTCTGGGGCGCGAAATCGAACCTTGTCGATATCCCGACGGATTGCCCCCAGCGCGACGAGCGCATGGGCTGGACCGGCGACATCGCGGTATTTGCGCCGACGGCGTGCTTCAACTTTGACATGGGCCGGTTTTTGAACAAGTGGCTGACCGACGTGCGCGCCGAGCAGCGCCGCGGCGGCGGCATTCCGAACACGGTCCCGGTCAACGGCTACGGCTTCCCCGCGACGATGCCCGAAATGGCGATCGATTGGTGGGGCGACGCGTGCGTGCTTGTGCCGTGGGCAGAGTACCGCGCGACGGGCGATCCGAGCGTTCTCGAACGCAATTATCCGATGATGAAGCGCTACGTCAAAGCGTGCAAATTCTGGGCGAACCTGCTGTCGGTCGGCAAGCGGCGGTATCTGTGGCATACGCCTGCGACCCTGCACTTTGGCGACTGGGTCGCGCCGGACGCGCCGAAGATGTCCGAATGGCAGCGCAGAAGCAAGTGGACGGCAACGGCTTCGCTGTTCCATACGAGTCGGCTCCTCAGTGAAATTGCAGAGCTGCTCGGGCAGAAGGAGGACGCGGCAACGTATTTGGCGCTTTCGGAGAAGGTGGCGGACGCATACGAATCGATTTTGACCGACGGGAACGGCAAGCTCAAGGAGGAGTTTCAGACCGCTTACGTGCTGCCGCTGCACCTCGGCATGCTGAGAACCGAGAACGTCCCGAAGGCGGCGAAGAATCTCGACGCGCTCGTGCAAAAAGCAAACTACGGCATCGGCACCGGCTTCCCCGGAACGCCGTACATCCTGTTCGCGCTTGCGGACAACGGATACGTGGACACCGCGTACCGGATGCTGATGAATACGAACTGTCCGTCGTGGCTCTACGAGGTAAAATGCGGCGCGACGACGATCTGGGAGCGCTGGGACGGACTCGACGAAAACGGCGTCTGCCCGATCGGAAACGACGGAACGGATATCATGATTTCTTATAACCACTACGCGTCCGGCGCGGTCGGCGACTTTTTGTATCGCCGCGTGGCAGGGCTCGAGGCAACCGAACCGGGCTACCGCCGCTTTCGGGTGCGGCCGACCCTTGGCGGCAATCTGACGGCCGCCAAAGCCTCGATTTTGACGCCGTTTGGCAAGGCGGTCTCCGAATGGGAGATTGAGAACGGCGTTTTCCGCCTCCAAGTCACGGTTCCGGTCGGATGCACGGCGGACGTCATGCTGCCGGATGGGAAAACCCAGACCGTCGGCAGCGGAACCTACCGGTTCAAAACCGGATGCTGACGGCAGGATCCGTTGGATTTTTGGCAAGATCGGCTGCAAATTCGCCTTTACAGACAGGAAAAATACGTGTAAAATAATAACATGAGGTTATGAATCATTTGTTTTTGATCGGAACAGGGGTTTCCTGTTTACTTTGGTTCGAAAACCTTGTAAAATACTTGTAAATAGGCAAACATGAGGGGAGGAAGCTTGCTTTGAAACATGAAGATCTGATCAAACAAATGACGTTGGAAGAGAAATGTCATCTGTTGTCGGGCCGTGATTTTTGGCAGACGCAGTCGGTCAAGCGGCTCGGCATCGAGAATATGACATTGTCGGACGGCCCGCACGGCATCCGGAAACAGGAGGGCGCGGGGGACCAGCTCGGCCTGAACGGCTCCGTTCCGGCCACGTGTTATCCGACGGCGGCAACGATGGCGAACTCCTGGGATCCTGCTCTGGGCGAAGAGCTTGGCCGGCACCTCGGAACCGAGGCCGCCGCGCAGGACGTTTGCGTGCTTCTGGGCCCCGGTCTGAACATCAAGCGCAGCCCCTTCTGCGGTCGGAACTTTGAGTATTTTTCGGAGGATCCGTATCTGGCCGGCAAGATGGCGGCGGGATACATCCGCGGCATTCAGCAGAACGGCGTTTCGGCCTGCCCGAAGCACTTTGCCGCGAACAACACGGAGCTGAGGCGGATGGCTTCGAACTCCGTGATGGACGAGTGCACGCTGCGCGAGATCTATCTTACGAACTTTGAAATTGCCGTGACCGAGGGCAAACCGAAGTCGATCATGTCCTCGTACAACATGGTCAACGGCGTCTACGCAAACGAGAATGCGCACCTGTTGCAGCACATTTTGCGCGATACCTGGGGGTTCGACGGATTCGTCGTTTCCGACTGGGGCGCCTGCAACGATTTTACCGACGGCGTACGCGCCGGTTCCCATCTCGAGATGCCCTCGACCGGCGGTGACTCGCCGCGCCAGCTCATGCAGGCGATCTATGAGGGGCGCATCTCCGAGGACGAGGTGGACGTCCGTGTCGACGAACTGCTCGACGTCATGCTTGCGACGCGGAAGGCGGTCGATCCGTTGAAGGGCAAGGGCTTTGACAAAGAAGAGCATCATGCGTTTGCCCAGAAGGCGAGCGAAGGCAGCATCGTGCTTCTGAAGAACGAGGGCAACATCCTGCCGCTTCAAAAGGGCGCCAAGGTTGCGGTCATCGGCGAATTTGCGCAAAAAGCGCGCTATCAGGGCGCGGGCTCCTCGGTCGTCAACTGCACGAAGCTCGATCACACGATGGACGTGATCGGCAACTTCGATCTCGATGTCGTCGGGTTTGAAGCGGGCTATCCGCGGCACGGCGCGCCGAATCCCGAGATGCAGCAAAAGGCGGTCGACCTCGCGAAGAATGCGGACTATGTGCTGCTGTACATCGGTCTCGATGAGATCAGCGAATCCGAGGGTCTCGATCGTTCGACGCTCGCTCTGCCGAAGTGCCAGACCGAGCTGTTGGAAGCGGTTGCCGCTGCGAACGAGAACGTGATCGTCGTGATGAGCGCGGGCTCCTCTGTGGAAATGCCGTGGATCGACAAGGTCAAGGGCATGGTGCATGGGTACCTGTGCGGCCAGGCGGGCGCAAGCGCGGTTCTGAAGGTGCTGCTCGGCGAGGTCAACCCCTCCGGCAAGCTCTCCGAAAGCTATCCCTACAAATATGAAGATTGCTCGACGGCGCCGTACTTCCCGGCCAAGGAGCGCAGCGTGGAGTACCGCGAGGGGCTCTACGTCGGCTACCGGTACTACGATTCGGCGAACATCCCGGTGCTGTTCCCGTTCGGCTTCGGCCTCTCCTATACGACGTTCGAATACAGCGACATAAAGGCGGACGACAAGCAGGTTACGTTTACGCTGAAAAACACCGGCGAACGCGACGGCGCGGAGGTTGCCGAGCTGTATGTGCATGCGGTGAATCCGTCCGTCTACCGCCCGAAGAAGGAACTGAAGGGCTTTACGAAGGTGTTCTTGAAGGCCGGCGAATCGAAGCAGGTCACGATCCCGCTCGACGATAAGGCGTTCCGCTATTGGAACAGCAAGACGAACCGGTTCGAGATCGACGGCGGCACGTATGAGCTTCTGGTCGGCGCGAGCGTAGAAGATATTCGCCTTAGGGCCGAGGTTACCGTAAAGGGAACGGACGCGCCCGCGTGCGAGGACCTTAAGAAACTGCAAAAGTATGTGAATGCCGATATCAAGGCGATCACCGACGACGAATTCGAAGCGCTGCTCGGGCATGAGATTCCGGACGGCAAGTGGTCGGGCGTGATCCAGCCGAACGACGCGATCGCGCAGCTCTACTATGCGAAGGCGCTGAAGGCGCGGTTCGTCTGGAAGATCCTGACCTCGATGCTGAACAAGAGCATCGAAAAGGGCGAGCCGGATCTGAACATCACGTTCATCTACAACATGCCGATCCGCGCGATCGGAAAGATGGCGGGCGGTCTGTGCAGCCAGGAGATGTGCGACGGCATTCTGGACATCATCAACGGCCACGGCATCGCGCTGTGCAAGGGCCTCGGAAAGATCGTTGTGGGCTTCTTCAAGCAGCTCGGCGTCTCGAAGAAACAGAAGGCTTTGGAATAAGGAGGGTTGACGTATGAGAAACAATGTGAATGGAATTCCTCCTTTCGTCGCAATTTTGCTGACACTCGCGATGATTGGACTGGCGGTTTGGATGTTCGTGATTCCGATCATTCCGCTCGGCATCATTTTCGCGCTGATTGCGATCGACTTCGCCGCGGACGCGGTGCTGTCGTTCAAGAAGGTATAACCAAACCGGTGTAAGGGAGGTACGTGTATGGAAAAAAAGAAAGGCAACCTGTTTGACAAGCTCCCGCCGAGCCTGATCAAAAAGAACAATGTCACGCTGATCCCGGAAGCGGCGATCGGCTATCTCGTCGGGCCGACGCTCGCTCTCTTGGCGAACTCGGTGCTTGCAAACTACTTCAACAAGTACATGACCGACGTTCTGAAGGTCAACGAGTGGGCGTCCGCGTTCTTTACGTGGCTGCCGGTGATTTCGGTCATCTTTGTCGTACTCGGCAACATTCTCGTCGGCCGCCTGATGGACAACATGAAGTCCAAGGCCGGTAAGGCAAGACCGCTGCTGCTGCTGTCGCTGCCGATCAGCCTTTTGGCGCTGCTGTTCCTGTTCGTGTTTGCTCCGTACAACGGCGCCAACACCGATTGGCACATGGGCATGCTGATCTGCATCGCGATCGGCTACAACCTCTGGTTCGCGTTTGCGTATCCGATGTATTACACGCCGCATGCGGGCCTGGTCAACCTCTCGACCCGGAATTCGAAGGACCGTTCCCTGCTCGCCACCGCGTCGAACGCCACCGCGCTTGCCGCCATGGGCCTTTCGAGCATGATTCTCCCGTTCTTCCTCCCGCTGCTGTTCGTCTATGATATGAGCGGAGCGGGGACGGCCGTTCTGAACGATGCGGGCGTCGTCCAGTATTATGTGGACGCGCAGGGCGCGGTTCTGTACGACGTGCAGGCGTCCTACGACCATTGGAAGATCTTCGTCATCGCCCTGATCGTAATTACCGCGGTCGGCGCGCTCGTCGAATACTTCTTCACACGGGAGCGCGTGACCGAAGAAACGCTGAACGAGGAAGTTCAGGAAACGAAGAAGGCACTGTCCTTCAAGGAGCAGGCGAAGATCTGCTTCAAGGATAAGTTCTGGATCATCATGATGATCTTCTTCTTCCTGTATCAGTTCGGAGGCATGATCAAAAACGTGTCTCAGAACTATTTCTGCACCTCGATGTTCCGGGACGCGGCGGGCAACTACACGGTTGCTTACGGCGGCCAGCTACAGGGCATCCTCGCGATCATCGGCGCGATCCCGACCGCCGTCGGTATGGTCATCGCGCTGCCGCTTGCCAATAAGATCGGCAAGGGCAAGGCCATCATGATCGGCGCAGGACTCGCCGTAATCGGCGGCGTGATCGGTCTGATCAAGCCGGATAACTTCGTTGTGGTCACCGTTTCGTTCGTCATCAAAGCGCTCGGCTCCACGCCGGCTATGTACCTCTCGCTCGCACTGCTTGCCGATATTCTCGACCATCAGGAAGCGCTGAACGGCGTCCGCACCGACGGCTTCTCGATGATGATCTACGGCGCGATCATGGCAGGCATGACGGGCCTCACGACCGGCGTTTTGAACGCAGTTCTTTCCGCCACGAACTACGATGTTTCCACGCTGAACACGAACACCGCGATCCGTGCGGCCATGCCGTGGGTCTTCATCGGCGGCGAAACGATCTGCTATCTTGTGATCGGCATCACGTTCATCTTCATGCTCGTGGAGAAGTTCGGAAAACTCGACCATAAGGCGATCGTGCAGGATCAGAAGGCGGCCGCCGAAGCCGAGGGCCGCGCGTACATCACCGCGGAGGAGAAGATCCGGCTCGAAGAGGGCGAAGAAGCCTACCAGGCCGAGCTCAAGAAGCAGGCCGACGCCAAGGCTGCCGAGGAAAAGAAACTCGCCGCCCTCTCCGCCGAACAGCGCAAAGCGCTCGAGGAGAAGGACGCAGCCCTGCTCACCGAGTACAACGAGCTCCGCAAATCGCACGGCAGAACGCCGATCGAAGCGTAATTCCCATTGAAAAATGATGCGGGCGCACCCAACCGGGTGCGTCCGTTTTTCTCTTATTTTTTCCACGATTGTGAAAAAAAGTCGGAATCTTGCCGGAAGGGGTTGCATCATGCGGACAAATCGGGTAAAATATCGGTAAGTTCGACGCGGAAGCATCGAACGGAACCTATGAAGGATGTAGAAATGATGCAATATGATTTGTTGATTGTCGGCGCGGGATTGTTCGGCGCCGTGATCGCCGAGCGCGAGCATGCGCGCGGCAAACGGGTTCTTGTGATCGATAAGCGCGAGCACATCGGCGGCAACGTGTACACCGAGGATGTGTTCGGAATTCAGGTGCACCGGTACGGCGCGCACATCTTTCACACGAACGACCGGAAGGTCTGGGACTATGTGAACCGCTTTGCGGAGTTCAACCGCTACACGAATTCGCCGGTCGCCAATTTCCACGGCAAGCTGTATTCGCTGCCGTTCAATATGTACACGTTCAACGCGATGTGGGGCGTGACGACGCCGGACGAAGCCGCGGAAAAGATCCGCAGCCAGCGCGAAGCCGCGGGCATCACCGAGCCGAAGAATCTGGAGGAGCAGGCGATCTCGCTGGTCGGAACGGATATCTATGAAACGCTCGTCAAGGGCTATACCGAGAAGCAGTGGGGCCGCCCCTGCACGGAGCTGCCCGCGTTCATCATCCGGCGGCTGCCGGTGCGGCTGACGTTTGACAACAATTATTTCAACGCGCGCTATCAGGGGATCCCCATCGGCGGGTATACGAAGATGGTGGAGCGGATGCTCGACGGCGTTGAGGTGCGGCTCGGCGCGGATTATTTTGTGAACCGGAACGACTGGAACGCGCTCGCAAAGCGGGTGGTCTATACCGGCTCGGTCGATGCGTACTTTGACTATTGCTTCGGCGAGCTCGGGTACCGGAGCGTCCGGTTCGAGACCGAAGTATTGGATACGCCGAACTTTCAGGGCAACGCGGTCGTCAATTATACCGACCGCGAAACGCCGTATACGCGCGTGATCGAGCACAAGTGGTTCGATCCGGTCGAAACGGAGCAAACGGTGATCTCCCGCGAGTACAGCCACGAATGGAAGCCGGGCGAGGAACCGTATTACCCGATCAACGATGAGAAGAACAATGCGTTGTACCGCAAGTACCGCGCGCTGGCGGACGCGGAGCCGAATGTCCTGTTCGGCGGACGGCTCGGCGAATACCGCTATTATGACATGGACGCCGTCATTGCGCGCGCGCTGGAGATGGCGGAGAGTTTGGAAAAGGAGACGGCAATATGAAACTTTTGACGGTGGCAGTCCCGTGTTACAATTCGCAGGACTACATGGCAAAGTGCATCGACAGCCTGTTGACGGGCGGGGAACGCGTGGAAATCATCGTCGTGGACGACGGCTCAAAGGACGATACGGGCCGCATCGCCGATGAATACGCGGCAAAGTATCCAACGATCGTGAAGGCGATCCATCAGGAGAACGGCGGTCACGGCGAGGGCATCAACCAAGGGCTTCGGAACGCGACGGGTCTGTATTATAAGACCGTGGACAGCGATGACGTGCTGAGCGACGATTTCCCGAAGATGCTCGATACGCTCGAGGCGCTCGAACGGGACGGCGGCGTGGATCTGTTCGTTACGAACTATTTCTATACCCACGAGGACGGCATCGGCGACCGGTCGATCAATTTCTCGAACGCGCTGCCCGAGGGACGCGTGTTCACCTGGGAGGAGACCAAATCGTTCCACGTCGATCAGATTCTGATGATCCACTCGGTCACGTTCCGCACCGCGCTTTTGCGCGAGATCGGGCTCGAAATGCCGAAGCATCTGTTTTATGAGGACAACTTCTTCGTATTCGGCAACCTCGTGCATGTGGACCGCATGTACTATATGAACTGCGACCTGTACCGCTACACGATCGGCCGCGCGGGGCAGTCCGTGCAGGAGGACGTGATGACGCGGCGGTATCAGCATCAGCTGCGGTCGACCGAGCTGTGCTTCCTCTCGTGCCATCTCGACCAAATCCCCGAAAAGCGCAAGAAGAAGTACCTCAAGCATGAGCTGTTCATTATGTTCGGCATCTCGGTCGTCTATGCGCGGCTCAACAAAACGCCCGAGGCGGACGAGAACCTCCGCAGGATGTGGGAAACGTGCCAGGCGCATGATCCCAAATGGGCAAAGTATTTCCGGAAGGAGACGCCGCTGCGGCTTGCGCATATGCCCGGCCGCGCAGGGCAGACGCTCGTGAAGGGCGTTTATAAGGCGTCGCATTACATCATCCGGTTCAATTGAACCGCCGGCTGCATCGGCCGTTTGAACGCGAGGATTCCCAAGTCGAATCTTCGCGTTTTTCGTTGCGCGTTGATTGACTTTTTGTAAAATCGGTGTTAAGATATTATTGAAGACTATGGGTTTTGCCGCGTAGGGACGCGGCGGAACGGAAAGGATACGGTATGATCAAAAGAGTCTTTGCGGTTCTGCTGTGCGTGCTGATGCTCGGCGCGCTTGCGTGCACGCAGCCTGCGCCGCGCGGGGCCGAAGCGCCGGTTCCGACCGAAACCGAAACGGAGCTCGCATCCGAAGAGCCGGCGGCTTTAAAGGCAACGGAGGAGCCCGCAGCGCCCGCGCCGATCGCGGAGGCGGAAGAGGAGTATACGCTCGAGCCGGAGCCGGGCTGCAATCAGCTCACGATCTATTGGACGGCCGAGTCGATCAACTTCGATACGAGCGACGTGTGGCTTTGGTTCCCGGGCGCGGATGGGCGCGGGTACCGGTTCTATCCGTGCGCGTACGGCGCGAAGTGCGTGGTCAACGTGCCGGAGGACGTGATCGAAGTCGGGTTCATCGTGCGGCGGGATTGCTCCGATCCGTTCGGAACGTCGTGGGGATCGTCCGCAACGAAGGACTTTGAAGACGATCGGTTCGTTCCGATGGAGGGACCGGATACCAAGATTTATCTGAAAACCGGAGACGGTGCAATTTATTACAGTGAGGATGGCGGCGTGAATCTTTATCAGAAACTGACGTTTGACTTTGCGGGGATCGTGGCGACAAATCAGATCAAGTATCGCATCAATCCCGCAGCGAAACTGACCGACCTGTCGATGGTCAAGGTCTATTGCGAGGGTACGCCCGTAACGGTCGAATCCGTTTCGAGCCTGAACAACGAGGTCGTGACCGGAAACATCACCGTGGCGGAACCGATCGATATCACAAAGAGCTATGAGGTCGAGATCCAGGGCTACGGCAAGCAGACCGCAGTGCCGACGGGGATCTTCGATACCCAGGAGTTCATCGATACCTACACCTACGACGGCGACGATCTCGGCGCGGTTATCGGTGCGGACGGAACGACGTTCAAGGTCTGGGCGCCGACGGCGAGCAGCGTGATCCTGAACCTGTTTGAAGCGGGCGACGGCGGTGAAGCGTACAGCAATCTGGAGATGACGCGCGGCGAGCACGGCGTATGGAGCGCAGCCGTCGATTGCGGCCACGGCACCTATTATACCTATACGGTGACGACGGCGGTCGGCACGAAGGAAGCGGTCGATCCGTATGCGAAGACCGTCGGCGTGAACGGCAACCGCGGCATGGTCGTCGATCTCGATTCGACCGATCCGGCAGGCTTTGAGAACGATTCGTTCATCGGCGGCCTGAATTCGTACCGCGACGCGGTGGTCTGGGAAGTTCATGTGCGCGATTTCTCAAATCGGATCGCTTCTTCGCAGTACCCGGGCAAGTACCTTGCGTTCACCGAAACCGGGTTGAAGAACGAGAGCGGCATCCCGGTCGGCGTCGATTACCTCAAGGAGCTCGGCATCACGCACGTGCATTTTCAGCCGATCTATGATTACGCGACCGTCGATGAGACGCATCCGGAGGATCAGTTCAACTGGGGCTACGATCCGAAGAACTACAATGCGCCCGAGGGCAGCTATTCGACCGATCCGTATCACGGCGAGGTCCGCGTGAACGAACTCAAGCAGATGGTGCAGTCCCTGCACAAGAACGGGCTCGCGGTCGTTATGGACGTCGTGTACAACCACACCTACGATAAGGATGCGAACCTGAACCGCGTCGTGCCGTATTACTACTATCGGTACACGGTTTCCGGCGAGAACTCGAACGGCAGCGGCTGCGGCAACGAGACCGCATCCGAGCGCTATATGTTCCGGAAGTACATGATCGATTCGCTGCGCTATTGGCAGTCCGAATACCACATCGACGGCTTCCGCTTCGACCTGATGGCGCTGCATGATCTCGATACGATGCAGGCGATCGAGGAAGCGCTCCATGCGGTGAACCCGCAGGCGCTGATCTACGGCGAAGGCTGGACCGGCGGCACGACGACGCTGCGCTCCAACCGCCAGACCTCGCGCGAGAATATCGCCGAAATCCATGCGACCGGCAACGCGATCGGCGGCATCGCGGTGTTCAACGACGCGATCCGTGACGGCCTGAAGGGCAGCGTGTTCGATCAGAAGGCGCAGGGCTATATCAACGGCATGGTGACCAAGGCGAACGCGAATGCGGTTCTGTTCGGCACGACGGGCGGCGCATGGACGAAGGGCGCCAGCTGGAAGGTCAATGACGCGATGATCATCAACTACATGTCTTCGCACGACAACCGCACGCTCTGGGATATCCTGAAGAACGCGCTTCCGGACGGTTCGGAGGACGATCTCTGCGCGGCGAACCGCCTCGGTGCTTCGCTCGTGCTGCTCAGCAAGGGGACCCCGTTCATGCTGGCCGGCGAGGAGATGCTCCGGACCAAGCAGAACGACGGCAACAGTTACGCCTCGAGCGACGAAATCAACAACCTCGATTGGGAAGCGCTGACGCCGCACAGCAACGCGTATGAAATGTCGAAGTTCTATGCTTCGCTGATTCAGCTGCGCAAGGCAAATCCGTGGGTCTACAACAGCGAGGTGACCGGCGAAGTCCTCGACCAGAACGCGATCACGATGCTCTACACCGACGGCGAGACCGTGAAGGGCTTCGCTGCCGCCAATCCGACGAGCGGCGATCTTGTGATCCAACTGCCGGAGGGTACGTGGAACGGGCTTTGGAACGTCAGCGGCACCGTGGAGGGGACCGTCACCGTTCCGCCGATGAGCGTCGTTCTGCTCGGCGCAAAGTAAACTTTTGTCAAGAAAAAGTAAATTTTAAACGAAAAAACGGTTGCGTGCAGCCGTTTTTTCCTGTATAATAATGATATAGTCCGGAAGCGGGGATCAGAACGGAACGGGAGAGAAGCATATGGCATATCGGATTATCACAGTCAGCCGCCAGTTCGGCAGCGGCGGAAGAAGCATCGGCAAAAAGTTGGCGGAGCGCCTCGGCTACGGGTATTACGATAAGGAGCTCGTCAAGCAGGTCTCGATGGCGACGGGGTTTGCCCCCGAATACATCGAGGAGAAGGGGGAGTATGCGCAAAGCCGCAGCAAGCTCTCCTATCTGTTCGGCGTGGTCGGAACGGCGGGCGTGATGAACGGCATGTCGGCCACCGATTATCTGTATACGATGCAGCGAAAGGTCATCTTGGACCTTGCCGAGCAGGGGAACTGCGTGATTGTCGGCCGCTGTGCGGATTATATCCTGCGCGATCGGGCGGATACGCTGCATACGTTCTTTCATGCGCCGGTTCCGTATCGCGCGGAGCGCATCGTACGGCTGTACGGCGAATCCGAGCAGTCGCCCGAAAAACGGCTTGCGGATAAGGACGGCAAGCGCCGCGTCAATTATGAGCATTTCACGGGGCGCACCTGGGGCGCGGCGGAACATTACGATCTCGCGCTGAACACCGCCTCGATCGGGGAGGATGCCTGCGTGGAGCTGCTGACGCGGATCGTGCTCGCCCACGAATAAAATTCCCAACGAAAAAACGGCTCGGAAGCGCTCCGAGCCGTTTTGCTATGCAGTTAGAGGTGCAGGGTCAGAATGTTCAGCCCGAGCGAATGGATGTAGCTTGCGTCCTTCACAATCGCCATGACGGACCGGATGCCCGCGTGCGACTCGTCCGCCCGGTGCAGCTCGAAGTAGTGCACGGGATCGAATTCGACGCAGTTGTCCCGAATGCGGATGACCTGCTCGTTCCCCCTATGCACAACCCGCACGAAGATGCTGTGCGGCTTTGTGTCGCTCGTGAAGCCGTACTGCACGATGTTGGAGGTCATCTCCTGCACGCACACGGCGACCTGCTTTGCCGCCGTTGGGCTTTGCCCGCGGCAGCGACAGAACGATTCGGTGCGGGAAGCCGCGGCCGCGACGTCACTCATCGAGAGGATCGTACATTCGAGGCAGTCCTCCTCGGCGGCGCCGAAGCCTTTGGGCAGCATCGCGTAGGCCTCCGCGCTGATCGAAACGCGCCCATACCGCTTCCAGACGAGCAGCGTCAAAAGAACAAACGTCGTCGCTTCGCCAAAGACGAACGCAAGCCAAACGCCGGTCGTGCCGAAGAACCGGCTCAGAATCAGCGCGTACAGCGCCGCAAGCGCAAAGTTTTGCAGCACCGAAATCACCTGCGTCAGCTTGCTGCGGCCGATCCCCTGATAGTAATTCTTAAACGCGGAGTTGAGCGCGCTCGGCACGAGGCACAGCGCAAAGAGCCGCACGCCCTCGGTCGCCATCCGCTCGGCGGCGGGATCCTCCGGAACGAACAGCCGGACCAAAAATCCCGCAAACGTCATCACAAGCACGGTCACGAGAAAATCGAGCATCGCGCCGTACGCCGCCATCGTTTTGACGAGCTCCTTTAAGGCGTTGCGGTCCTCATCCGCAAAGAAGACCGAGGAGAGCATCAGCGCGACCGCGCCGATTCCGGTTCCGAAGGAAAAGCTGATGTTGCCGATCGTGGAAATGACCGAGTACGCCGCAACCGCGCGGTATTGCCCGACTTGGATCAGAATCTTGTTGAGCAGGAACGTCAACAGCACCATGCTGATCTGATTGACGACGGTCGGGATCCCGTGCCGCAGGATCGACAGGCAGGTTTTTGCGACGCCGTTTTGGAACCGCAGATGAAACAGGCGGTCCTTTTTCAAAAAGGTTCCGAGCCCGATCACAAACGCGACGTAGTAGCTGAGGCTCGAAGCCAGCCCCATGCCGAACGTGCCGCCATGGAACAGCAGAACGTTCAGGCAATCGAAGACGATATCGGAAACGGTCATCGCCGCGACAGCGACGACGAGCCGCGTCCGGCTGCCGGACATCTGCAGGTACGGAATCATGATCTGCGCCGAAATAAAGGCAGGCGCGCCGAGGATGAAGCCGATCAGGTACTGCTTTGTCATGCCGAACACGGGCTCCGAAGTACCGGCAGCGCCCGCGCCGAGCAGCGTGCAAAGCGGTTCGGCAAACACGAGCACAAGCCCGAGCCCGAGCCCGGAGATCACGGCGGCGAGCACGACGGATGCGGAGAAGCAGGCGTCCGTCGCCTTCCGGTCCACCGTTCCGACGGCTTTGCCGCACACGACCTGAACGCCCGCGGAGATCATGCTCCCGAGCGCGGCAAAGACCAACAGAACCGGGGTGGTCAGCCCGTATGCGCTCATGGCGTCAACGCCGAGGAACTGCCCGATCATGATGCTGTCCACGAGCATGCAGAGCATCACGGTCATGGCGGAAAGCACTTGCGGCCAGAGCATTTGCAAAAACAGCTTTCGAATCATACCATGCAAAGCGAAAAACGGAATTGTTTGCCGAACATTCCGCTTTTTGATCAGATAATTGTAGTATACCACATTTTTTCAGAAAAACAACCGTCAATTCCCCGCATACACAGCGGCCCGATGCGTCAAGCCTCGGAGGCGGTGCTGCTGAGATCGATGACAACAAACTCGGAGAAGGTCCCGGTCTTGATCGGGATCGCCCAGCCGGAGATGCCGGAGGTCACGAGAAAGGTTGTGCCGCCCCGCTGCGAAAGCCCGTACAGCGCGTCGTTTGCGCCGATCAGAAGCCCGATCTGCCCGGCAGGGAAGATGTGCCCGCCGTGCGTATGGCCGGAGAGCACAAGGTCTGCGCCCGCAGCCGCTTCGTTTTCGTAATCGTTGGGCTGATGATCCAGAAAAATGCAGTAGCGGCTCGGATCGAGATCCGCCATGAGCTCGCTGGCCGAACGCCGGTCCGGCATCGAGCGGTCCCGCCGGCCGATCAGATACACGCTGTCGTCCAGAAGAACGCTTTCATCCCGGAGCACGGTCACATGATTTTCGTTCAGCGCGTTCATGAGATCGTCGGTGGAAAAGTCCCGACCGGAAAAGTATCCAGTGTCATGGTTGCCGAACACGAAATAGACTCCGTAGGTCGTTTTGAGCGAACCGAGCGCGCGGCACGCGGCGAGCATATCGTCGCGATCGGAGTCATCGTCGACAAAATCGCCCACAACGACGACCAAGTCCGGCTCCAAGGCGTCGATCCGCTGCATCTCGGCAGTAAAGCGCGCCCCGTTCAGCGTAATGCCCAGGTGCGAGTCCGCAATCTCCACAATGCGAAGATCGCGCGCAAGCGGCTTTTCGGTCGTCAGCGTATAATCGGTTTCAAAGATGTGAAATGCGAAAAAGCAACCGATTCCGAGGTACACGGCGGTCAGCGCGATCGCTGCCGCTCCGCATAGATCGGCGGAGAGGGGGCGCTTGCACCGTTTGGCAATCCGACCGATCAGGTTGGTCAACAGGAAGGCAAGCGCAAGATGCACTACGACGATCAGCAGCGTGGGAATGTTGTACAGCGCAAACAGCCCGAGCAGCGAAACGCACCCGATCGCAATCAGCCAAGACAGAACGGGGCGGCGCGCCTTCAGCCGCTGCAGGAGCCCGAATCGATGGACGCAGAAGACGAGATACCAGAGGATCCCGAGCACCGTGCTGCCCAAAAGCCCCAAAATCAGAATGCCCATACCGATTGCCCTACGAGGGAATTTATTGCTCCGTCAGCGCGCGATAGTGCGGCTCGTCGACCGGCTCGCACCACTCCGTCCGGCAGGCGCTGCCCGGGATCTCCTGCGCGATGTGCTGGAACCACGAATCTGCCGCCGCGCCGTGCCAATGCTTGACGTTTGCGGGGATATTCACGACGTCGCCCGGCAGAAGGGCGCGCGCGGGCTTCCCCCATTCCTGATACCAACCCTTGCCGTGCACGCAGATCAACAGCTGTCCGCCGCCGGCCTCGGCATGGTGAATGTGCCAGTTGTTGCGGCAGCCCGGTTCAAAGGTTACGGTAAACGAGGGGACCTGCTCCATCGTCAAGGGCTTTAAATAGCTGTGTCCGATAAAATAGGCGGAAAACGCGTCGTTCGGGTCGCCGATCGGAAGCGTCAGCGCGGGGAGTCCTTCCTCCGTTCCGTACACCTCGGCGATCAGCGGAAACACGCTCCACGCCTTCGGCCAACCGCAGTAGAACGCAAGCTGCGTCACGAGCTCGACCGCCTCGGTCTTCGTAACGCCGTGCGCCTTTCCGAGCGCCAGATGGCTTTTCAGCTGCGGGTATTGCCCCGCGGAAAACAGCGCCGCAATCGTGATGAGACTGCGGTCGCGCAGCGAGAGCTTGTCCTCCCGCGCCCAGACTTCGCCGAACAGAACATCGTCGTTCAGCTCCGCAAATTTCGGCGCAAGATCGCCAAGATGCTCGCGCCCGGCCGTTTGTTTGATCATACCCGTTCCTCCGCTGTATTCCGTTCAATCAATCCTGTAAAAAATGAGTGGTGATAACCAAAAAGGAGTGGATTTTTCTATTTTCATATGTTATACTGTCATCGAAAGGATCGTACGTTGGAAAAAGTCTGAAGCTCGGGCGATTTTTGATGTACGCGTTTTTGTGTAGATGGTAAAAACAGACCGTTTTTACTTGGTCTGAAAAGCCTGCTTCTTGATCCAC
>ONLX01000113.1 GCA_900318765.1 uncultured Eubacteriales bacterium | reverse complement strand
TACTCCGTGTAGCGACGGGCATACGGGCCGTCCGCATAGGCATACGCACCGGAGGTCGTCAAGAGATTGGAATACTCGAACAGGCCGAGGTTTGCATAGCTCGGGTCCTTCGTGAAATCGCGCGAATAGGTGTCCACGGTCCGGCCGGACGGGTTCACGTCACCATCGAGCAGTTCAGACAGTGTTGCAAAGCCGCGCTCACCGGGATGACCGATCCAAAGAATCGCGTCGCATTCGAGCTCGCCGTCCACGACCGGGCCGAGCTCCATCGGCGCGGAGGAAACGAGCACGAGCACGACATTGTCGCAGGCCGCCTTTGCCGCGCGGATCGCGCCCTTTTCGTTTTCACTCAGCGCAAGGTAATGCGGCGTGCCATCGGCATACGCATCATACTTCTGATCCTGTCCCTCCTGACCGGAGCGCGTGACAAACACGACGCCGGTAGAGCCGGGAACTTCGGAAAGGGCGTTATAGATCGAGGCATTGTATTCATAGATCTTGCAGTCTCCGCCGAGCATGCTGCCCGCCGCACCGGCCTCCTTGGTACCGGGCGCTTCGGTCAAAATCTCAACCGCTGCCGCCTGCATCCGCTCCACGGCGCTTGTGTTGATCGTGTACGCCGAAAGCCCCTGTTCGGGCGTCACGGGATTGATGACCCACTTGGCCGAGCCGCCCGAGGTGAGCTGCCCGTAAATCGGGTTCAGATACGCATAGCCGAACGGAACGACCGTGCTGCCCTTTGCAAGAGGAAGCACGCCGTCGTTTTTCAAAAGGACGCTGCCTTCCTCGGCAACGCGCTTTGCCACGGCATACGCCGCTTCGGCGGCTTCTTCATTGTTCTTGTAGGTCGTCGGATAGTAATTCGCGTCCGCGCCGTTGCCGCCGACGATGCTCTTTGCGCCTGCGCCGAGGTAGGTGTCGAGCGTCGCCCCGGCCAAGCTTCCCACAGCATTCAGAATCAAAATCAGCACAAGAAAGATCGCCATAAACGGGATCAGAATCTTGCGAAGCGTTCTGTTTGCCATCTTCTGTTTCGGTTTTTCCATAGTCCCCTCCATTTGTATTTTTACATAAATATTATAAAAAAGAACACTCCTTTTTACAAGGAAAGTGTCCTAACTGTGCATTTTTTGTCCTACTTGGCAGGAATCGGAATCAATACGGTCAAATGGAACATCTCATCGGCACTTAGGCGCACCTCGCCGCCGTACTTTTGCGCGATCCGCCGGATCGAGCGAACGCCAAAGCCGTGATTCTGGCTGTCGCCCTTGGAGGTCTTGGGCAGTCCGTTTTCGATCGAAACCAAGCCGGTATAGTAGTTGTCCACGGCAACGAGCAGAAGTCCCTTTTGCTCGCGTACCTGAAAGCTGATGATGCGATCCTCGGGATTCGACAGTTTACTGACCGCCTCAATCGCGTTTTCGATCGCGTTGCCGAACAGCGAGCAGATGTCGCCCGTGCTCATAAAGCCGAGACGTTCGCCGTCCGCGATGCAGGAGAGCCGGATGCCGTGCTTTTCGCAGTAGAGCGAGTGTTCGGACAGGATCACATCGAGCGTATCGTTGCCGGTCTTGATCGCGGCGTCGTAGATGCCGATCAACTCCTTCATTTCGTCGAGCTCGCCCGGATCAACCGCGATCCCCTGCCGCTCCCACGCGTCGATTTTGTGCCGCATGTCGTGGCACTTGATGTTGATGAGTTCGATGTTTTCGCGGCTCTGCTCAAACTGCTTGCGCTCAATCTCCATGACCCGCTCAAGCTCCGACATTTCGCTTTCGAGCTGCGATTTTTCAAGCAGATCGTAGCGGATATACAACAGCGTAATGCAGGAGAAGATCGAAAGGATACGCGTAATCGCCATAAGGGCATAGCTTTCGCCGGCGTAATAATCGCGCACGCTCGACAGCAGCAAAATGATCCCGAGCGTCGCCACCGAAAGGAACAGCATTCGGCGCTTTAAGGATTTTGATTCCCCGATGCCCGTCGCATTGCGGGCAAACAGGAAATACACCGCCGCCGCAGTTGCAAAAAAGATGACCGCCTGCAAACTGCCGAAGAGCAAATACCGCCCAACGTCTCCCTCGCGGATATTTGCCTTGAGGAAGCCGAAACACAGCTCGAAAACCTGCGCTGCGATATGCTCGGTCATATAGCCCGAAACCGCGCAGACGATCACATCCGTCACCGATTCATCAATCAGAAATGCCAGCAGCGCGGCGCTGATGGTAAATTGCAAAAAGTAGTACAGCGTGTTCTGCAAAAGCCAATGTGCATTCTGGAAAGGCAGATACAGCGCAACGCTCAATATGATCAGCAATACGACGGACACACAAAGCCGCATCCCAAAGCGCGGCCGCCGCTTGCAATAACGCGAAAACAGCAGCTCGCCGAACAGCAGCTTCAGCGGGAACAGGCTCAGAAGCAGCATCCCGATCACGATTTGTACGATGCGCTCCATCAGATCCCTCCCCTTGCGTACCGATCCGCAAGCTCCTGCAAGAATTCCTTGCGCCGGTTGCGGCTGATCGGAAGCTCAACGCCGTTCACCGTAACCGTGTAGCTCTGCACGCGGTCGATGAATTTCGGGTTGATCAAATAGCTGTTGTGCGGTATCAAAAGGTTCAGCTCTTTTAAGGTTTCCTTGACCGAGCCGATCGACCCGCGCGCCTCGACCTCGTGATCCATAAAGTGATAGGTCAGCCGGTGCCCAAGCACTTCAACGTAGACAAGCTCGTTGGCATTTTCACGCACCATTCCGCCCGGGAGCAGAATCGTCAGCTCCCTTGCCCGCCCGATCCGCACGGCGTTCGATGCGCGCTTCATCTTAAAGGCAAAGTCCGAATAGGCGACCGGCTTGACCAAAAAATCCATCGCATCAACCTCATAGCCTTTTGCCGCATACTGCGCCATGTTCGTAACGAAGATCAGCTTCGCGTTGCGGTCAATTTCTCTGAGCCGGCGAGCGCCCTCCATTCCGTCCATGTTCGGCATTTCAATATCCATCAGCACGAGGTCGAACTCCGCGTACCGGTTCAACAGCCCGACCGGATCGCAAAACCGCTTGACGGCTACCTTCTCGCCGCTCTCCTCGGAAAACCGGTTCAGATATGCTTCGAGCCGCTCCGCCGCTGCGTTCTCGTCCTCAACAATCGCCACCCGCATCATCTCGCTCCTCGCCCCCTTGATTTTTATTATATCGTTTCTGACAAAGGTTCGCAAGGGAGTTCCAGACCCGATTTGAAGATGCGTGCTTTGGCCTCCGCTACTCGTTCAAGTCGATGGATCCTCCTGTTCCTCTTTTTGTCATTCAGCTTTACTTTTTCGTGTGATTCCGTTACAATACAATCGGATGCTGCATCTATAGGCACCATCTAAAAAGGGAGGTAATTGAAAAAATGGCAATCACGGTCCATCTATATTACACCGGCAGAAGTTGTGAAGACCCCTCCGACGAGACGTTTCTCAGAAAGTGAGTGACGCATGAAACACTGCAGAATTCTATGGATTGCAATTGTATTTCTTCTGATTGCCTGCACGGCACAGGGACAGATTATGGACGGAGAGGATGGAATGAACAGTTATCGCAAGATCGATCAGGAAACCGCAAAGGCAATGATGGCAAAGAATGACGGTCATGTGACCGTAGATGTACGCCGCCAGGACGAATACGACGCCGGGCATATCCCGGGCGCGATCCTGATTCCGAACGAGAGCATCGGAACGGAGCGCCCTGCCGAGCTCCCGGATCTCGATCAGATCATCCTGATTTACTGCCGCAGCGGGAATCGCAGCAAACAGGCAGCGCAGAAATTGTTTGATCTCGGATACACAAACCTCTATGAGTTCGGCGGAATCAACACATGGACCGGCTCCATCGTCACTTCGGAGCAGGAAGCGACTGTGAAAACGACCCCGACGCTTGCAATTTCGGCGAAGGAAAAGATCTTTTATGCAACACTCGCCGAAAACGAATCGGCCAAGGCGTTTGCCGAAAAGCTCGGCAGTAAAGCAATCGAAGTCGAAATGCAGGATTACGGCAGCTTTGAGAAGGTCGGCACGCTTCCGTGGACTCTGCCAAGCAGCGATGAACCCATTGCCACGGAACCGGGGGATGTCATTTTATATCAGGGGAACAAGATTACGGTCTATTACGATCGCAATACATGGGACTTGTCGCGCCTTGCGAAAATCGAAAACGTTACACGGGAAGAATTACTGGATGCATTTGGCGACGGGAATGTGACGATCTCCTTTTGGCTCGAGCGGAGCGAATAAGAGCTTGTCTCAAAAAAATCGGAATCAAAAAACAGCATATGAAATTCAGGCGGCAGGGTCGATCCATGCCGCCTGATTGTTTTGATCCGAGGTGTTCAACGGTCCAAGAGGCATTTCAACAACGCATCCCCGAATTCCGCGCAAGTTGCATGCGCCGCAGTTCCGTCGATCGGGCACAATGCGGCCGCTGCTTTGAGGCCTTCGGAGAGGCGTTGCGCTTTATTTGGCATACCGATATGGGAAAGCAGCATAACGGTTGCCTGCAAGATGCTCTGCGGGCTTGCGTACGAGCCGAGTCCTTGCTCAATCAGCCGCGGTGCGGAACCGTGAATCGCCTCAAACATTGCATAGCGCGTTCCGAGGTTCGCACTGCCTGCAGTCCCGACGCCGCCCTGCAGTTGCGCAGCTTCATCGGTGAGGATATCCCCATAAAGGTTCGGAAGCAAAAAGACCTGAAACCGATTTCGCATCTCGGGATTGATCAGATTTGCTGTCATGATATCGATATAATACTCATCCGTCTCAATCTCCGGATACTCCGACGCAACCTCCCGGCAGATGCGGGAAAACATCCCGTCCGTTTTTTTCATGATATTCGATTTGGTCACGACCGCGACATGATTCTTGCCGTTCTTTCGTGCAAAGTCAAACGCGGCACGTGCGATGCGACGCGTACCGGCTTCGGTTGTCACCTTGAAATCCATTGTCAGCGCATC
Source organism: uncultured Eubacteriales bacterium (assembly GCA_900318765.1). Lineage (GTDB taxonomy): Bacteria > Bacillota > Clostridia > Christensenellales > CAG-138 > UBA3792. The sequence continues at coordinate 4,632 of ONLX01000113.1, read as the reverse complement.
GCCGATTGCAATTCCCTTGCTGCCGAGCGTATACTCGCCTTCCGTATTTTCGCGAAAAAACGTCCAATCGATTCCCAAAGACGATACCGAAACCGGGCGCACATTGGCGAACAAATCCAATTCCCGGCGAAGCGTCACGTTTGCGCTTTCCATCGTTCCGCCGGAGGGCGTCGTTGTGGGGCCTTTCAGCAAAACATCGCAGGACTTGATTGCTTCCAGCACATCATCCGGAATAGCCTTCCCTGCCGCAATTCGGTTTTCAATCGTCAGCCCGTCGATTTCTTTCAGTTCAACCGATCCGCTTTTCAGCTCCTCTTTCAGCAGAAATTCCAGTACACGTTTCGCTTCCTGTACGATGATCGGACCGATTCCGTCTCCGCCGATCAGACCGATTACCGTTTTAGGGAATGTGTTCCCTCGATCTGTTTCCGACTCCGAAAGTCGCTCCGCCCGAAGGATCTGCTGCTTCAGAAGGCTTCGAAAGTGTTCAACCGCTCGATCGATTTCGGCTTGGTTCATACGAAATTCTTCTGTCATACACCCGCCTCCTTGGTATATGCCAACAATCCTCCGGCAAGCAAAATCCGAATCTGACGTTTGCTGAGCGGATAGGAAAGCGCGATCGGTCGATTCGTACGCTCCAGAAGCGTTGTTACCTTTCCTTGATGGATCGCTTCATGCAGATTGGAAAACGTCAGCACATCCCCCTCCTGCAGCGCATCGTAATCGTTCGGATCATCGAACGTGAGCGGAAGGATCCCGGCATTGATCAGGTTTGCCGCGTGAATACGCGCGAATGATTTTGCAACCACAACGCGCACGCCGAGATAGAGTGGCGCAAGCGCGGCGTGTTCACGAGAGGAGCCTTGCCCGTAATTGCTGCCGCCTACGACGCAGGAACGGCCGAGCGCTTTTGCGCGCATCGGGAATGTTTCATCTACAACGCCGAAGCAAAAGTCCGCCATTTGGGGAATATTGCTTCGATACGGAAGCACCTTCGCGCCAGCAGGCATGATATGATCGGTCGTGATGTTATCGCCGACTTTCAACGAGACCGGCAGCTTCAACCGATCCGGCAACGGTTCCCCCTTTGGGAACGGGCGGATGTTCGGACCGCGTACAATCGCAACTGCAGACGCCTCCTCCGGCGAGGCAGGCGGCAAGAGCGCACTGTCGTCGATCAAAAATGTTTCCGGTACGGAAACCGAAGGATACGCGCCGAGCGTCCTCGGATCGGTAATGAATCCCGTCAACGCCGTTGCGGCAGCCGTTTCGGGGGAAGCCAGATACACCTGCGCATCCCGCGTACCGCTTCTTCCTTCAAAACTGCGATTGAAGGTGCGTACGGAGATTCCTCCGGAAACAGGCGAAAAGCCCATTCCGATGCAAGGTCCGCAGGCGCATTCGAGGATTCGGGCGCCGGACGCAATCAAGTCGGAGAGCGCCCCGCAATCGGCCAGCATCCGAAAGACCTGTTTGGACCCGGGTGAAATCGAGAGGCTGACCGAATCTGCGATATGCTTGCCCTTCAGGATAGCCGCAACACGCAACATATCGCGCAGGGAAGAATTCGTGCAGCTTCCGATGCACACCTGCGAAACCGCAACATTGCTCTTTTCCTCCGCCGAAGCAATGTTATCCGGCGAATGCGGACACGCCACCAGCGGCTTCAGGTTCGAAAGATCGATATCTATGACTTTGTCAAAAACCGCATCCGGATCGCTTTGGAGCGGAACAAAGTCCGCCTCTCGACCCTGCGCGCGTAAGAACGCGAGCGTTTGTTCATCCGACGGAAAGATCGATGCGGTCGCTCCGAGTTCCGCTCCCATATTCGTGATCGTTGCGCGTTCCGGAACGGTCAAGGTCCGAACACCTTCCCCTCCCCATTCGATAATCGATCCGACGCCGCCTTTGACCGTCAGAATGCGCAAAAGCTCGAGGCTGACGTCTTTTGCCGTCACCCATGGGGAAAGCTTGCCGCTCAGGTTTACAAGGAACATCTTCGGAACCGGAATATGATACGCGCCGCCGCCCATCGCGACCGCAACGTCCATTCCTCCCGCGCCGATCGCGAGCATTCCGATTCCGCCCGCTGTCGGCGTATGGCTGTCCGAACCGATCAGTGTTTTGCCCGGTTTGGCAAACCGTTCCAGATGCACCTGATGGCAGATGCCGTTCCCGGGGCGGGAAAACCAGACGCCGTACTTCTTCGCAACCGACTGAATATATTGATGATCGTCGGCATTTTCAAAACCGCATTGGAGCGTATTATGATCGATATACGCCACCGAGCGCTCGGTGCGAACGCGATCAATTCCAATGTTCTCAAGCGCAAGATATGCCATCGTTCCGGTCGCGTCCTGCGTCAAGGTCTGATCGATTTTCAGCGCGATATCGCCGCCCGGCGTAAGGTCTCCTTCCAAAAGATGCGCTTTCAGCATTTTCTGTGCAATGGTGTCTCCCATCAGTTAAGCGTCTCCCTTCTTAAAATACTGTCGCGTGCGTTCTGAACATGTTGGATCGTAACCGCTTCCGCGCCTGTGCCGTCATGCGCTGCAATCGCGTCAAAAATGGCGCGATGCTCCGAAAGCGATTCCACCGCGCGGCTGTGTGTCGATACCGAAACGCGCCGATACTTCAACAATTTGCGATGAAGCGGTTCAAGCGTATCGCGCATGGCATTGCTCCCGCAAAGCCGGTAGATTCCTTGATGAAACCGGCTGTCGAGCGTCTTGATATTTTCAGGATCGTTTCGTTCGGTATAAAACTCCTGCAGATCCAGAATCTCCTTCAGTTTTTGAATTCCGTTTTCATCCGCGCGTTCCGCTGCCCAACGCGCCGCAAGGCCTTCGAGCCGCAGCCGGATCTCGCAGATATCTTCAATATCCTCCCGCGTAATTCCGATGACGCGCGCCCCCTTGCTCGTCAACTCGATAATCCGCTCCTGCGCAAGCCGTTTCAACGCTTCACGAATCGGAGTACGGCTGACGCTCAGCTCCTCGCTGAGGCGCAGCTCGGTCAGCACCTCACCCCGTTCATAGTTTCCGGAAAGGATCCGGCGTTCCAATTCTTCGAACACCTGATCCGCAATTGAAATCATCCGATGTTCCATATGCCCTCCTTACAGCCGCGCCAGCCGTCCATGCGTCAGCTCTTCGATCTTTTGTTCCATCTCGTGCGTAGACAGCGCTGCCTGCCGTCCCTCGTCGAACTGCACGTCAATCCATTGTTTCAGCGCAGTCACCAAAGGATCGTTCTTATCGATCGCCTCGTTTGCCGAAAGCTGATAATTCTCATTGATCCAATATGCGATCCCGGCAAGCCCCGATGTGTTGGAGATCAGAACGGACGCCGGCCGGTTCAGCAGCTTCTTTGTATTGAAGATATTGTAGATCTCCTCATCCTTCAGAAGCCCGTCTGCATGAATGCCGGCACGCGTCACATTGAAATTCTGGCCGATATACGGAGTCATCGGCGGAATTTTGTATCCGATTTCTTTTTTAAAGTACTCCGCAATTTCGGTGATGACCGTCGGGTTCATTCCGTCAAAGGATCCGCGTAAGGACGCATACTCGAACACCATTGCTTCCAACGGAATATTACCGGTACGCTCGCCGATGCCGAGCAAGGAGCAATTCACTGCCGACGCGCCGTACAGCCATGCGGTCGATGCGTTTGCAACCGCCTTGTAGAAATCGTTGTGTCCGTGCCATTCAAGCAGTTCGCTCTGCACATCGGAGTAATGCTGCAAGCCGTATACGATCCCGGGAACGCTGCGCGGCAAGGCGACCTCCGTATACGGAACCCCGTAGCCCATCGTATCGCAGGCACGAATCCGAACCGGAATGCCCGCGTCACGGCTCATCTTCATCAACTCATTGACAAACGGAACAACAAAGCCGTAAAAATCGGCGCGCGTAATATCCTCGAGGTGGCAGCGTGGCATAACGCCCGCTTCAAATGCTTCCGAAACGGTATCCAGATACTTCTTCATCGCTTGGGAGCGCGTCAGCTTCATTTTCTTGAAAATATGATAGTCGCTGCAGCTCACAAGGATTCCGGTCTCCCGAATGCCGAGGTCCTTGACCAGTTTAAAATCCTCCTTGCTCGCGCGAATCCATGTTGTGATTTCCGGAAATCGCAGCCCGAGCGATTGGCAGCGCTCGATCGCTTCGCGGTCCTTTTTGCTGTACAGGAAAAATTCCGTCTGACGGATCAGTCCATACGGTCCTCCGAGCCGATTCATCAACTGATACAGATCAACGATCTGCTGCACGGTGTACGGCTCAACCGATTGCTGCCCGTCGCGGAATGACGTATCCGTAATCCAGATCTCTTCGGGCATGCCCATCGGAACCCTGCGATGGTTGAACGGAACCTTCGGGACGCTCTCGTAATCATAGATATCCCGATATAGGTTCGGCTCCGCCACATCCTGCAGCGAATACTTATAGCTCCTCTGTTCGAGCAGATTCGTTTTCGGAGATATTTCCAGCATATTCTTGCTCCCTCTCGAACGCTTTTCAGTGTTCGTGTATTCATGTATACAATTATACCGCAGGTCAATCCCGTTGTAAAGAGAAATCGAAGCAATTCTATAAAAAAAGCAACAATCTTTCAAATTAGATTGCT
>ONLX01000099.1 GCA_900318765.1 uncultured Eubacteriales bacterium | reverse complement strand
TCCGGCAACTCCGGCGATTCGGGAAGCTCGGGAGATTCGGGCAGCTCCGGAAGTTCCGGTGATTCCGGAAGCTCCGGCGACGGGGAATGATCAAAAGAAAGGCTGTGAGGCGATCTGCTTCACAGCCTGTTTTCTTATTTATGCCCAATCGGGATCTTCATCGACCGGATCGGCGCCGTCGCCCTCCGCTTCTCGTAAGAGGGCAATCACTTTCAGATCCTCGATGCTCATCGGTTCGCCGATTGTTCCCATGCATGCCGAACAGGTCGCAAAACACTGCGGGCAGATGCACCGGCTCAAAAGTCCCTTTTCGTCCTGGACCATATAGGTCCCGCAAACGCGACAGCTGCAACGCATCTTCATCCCACCTTTCGACTCGATATTGTATCACGGAAAAATCCTCTTTGCAACCGGGAAAAAGGATGGTATAATGTTTTCTATGAAACGAACCATCGGCATCCTCGTTCTGGCTGTACTGCTCCTGTCGGCGGCAGCCGCAACCGGGGAAGAGACATTCGAAATCATCGGAAGAGGCAGCCAAGGCGAACGAGTCGTCCGAATTCAGGAACGTTTGTTCGACCTCGGGTACTATTTCTATAAGCCGACCGGGAGCTTTCAAACCGTGACGCGCGCTTCGCTGATGAATTATCAGGCGGAAAGCGGACTGATCAGCGACGGTACGGTGGGAGAGGAATCCTACCGCGCGCTGTTTGGAAGAGACGCTAAGCGAAATCCGTTTCGCGCCGCCGTTTCGCTTGGGTATACCGCGCAGGGAGCGATGCAGATGCGTGGGGTTGCGCAGCGTTGGGAAGTCGTTCGGACGCAGCTTGTGGAAGGGGAAGCGTATACGGTGACGAACGCCGCGACGCGGGAATCCTGTACGCTGCTGTATCAGGGCGGGGAGAATCACGCCGAATTTGCCCTGCGGCAAGGTTGGAACGGCTACGATGCCGCTGCGGTGCGGATGCTCACCTCGTGGCTTGGCGCATCGAACAGCTTCTATAAGTGCGGTGTTGTGCTCGATGTCGGCGGTCAGAACGTTGCCGCCTCGATCCAATGGAACGGGGAAGGCCATGTTTGCCTGTATATGACCGGAAGTACCTCTCACGTCTTCTCGCTGCCCGATCCCGATCATGAAGCGATGATTCTTCGTGTCGCCGGAAACTGATTGATTCCAAAAAAGCGGAACCGCCTCCGAATCTGGGAGACGGTTCCTATTTGTTTAGAGCGCAACGCGCACGCTGGCTTCCTTCAGCTCCTTTCGAAGCCTTGTGACATCCTGATCAAACACCGATCCCTGCATACCAAGTGTCATTGCCGCTTCGACATTCAAGGGGTTATCGTCGACAAAGTAGCATTCCTCGGGATTCAGATCAAACGAGTCGAGCAGAATCCGATAGAGTGCGCGATCCGGTTTTAAAATGCCCCAATCGGCGGATACAACGTGGCCGGAAAAGACGTCCGCGCCCGGGAGACGGGGGAAATAGCCATGCAGCGCACGCGATGCGTTGGAGAGCACATAGAGCGTGTAGCCGTTTGTATGCAGTTCCTGCAGCAGCGCGTCGATCCCCGGAATCGGAGAAAACGGGAATTCCCACCATCCGTTTACGCATTGCGCAGCAGCGGCATGGAGCTTTTCGGGAAGCCGTTTGCACATCCGTTTTATGATCTCTTCCGGCGGAACGACACCGCGATCCTGCATCGCCCATTCGGCCGAACCGAACACCTCGCGCAAGATCAACTTCTCCTCATCGGGCGCAAGCCCGAGCTGTTTTACAAGCATGGGCGGGTCCCATGCAATCAGAACGCCGCCCATATCGAATACAATTGTTTGAATCATGCTTTCGCCTCAACCCGTTTTCGGAACGGTTTGGTGAATTTTTCGACGGTTTTTCTTCGCCATTCGCGTCTGGCCAAGCGTTCACCGAGATCGCGCGAGCCGACGCCGTAGACAAGGTAGAGAATCAAGCCCGATACGAGCATGATGAACACCGTAGAAGCGCATCTTCGTCCGGAAGCGTTGACGTTGTATCCGAACATACCCTCTTCCGCGCACATGGCCTGTATGACCATTGCGTAGCTGGTCCCGTAGGTACTCGCAAACGCGGCGGACATATCGTACTCCGTGAACAGCGCGTTGAAGTTCAGGGCGAAGACGGCAAGCACACTCGGAAGGATGATCGGTAATTTGACGCGCAGGAACGTATACATCCCTCCGGCACCGAGGTTCTTGGCGGCGTCCTCCAGCTCGTCGTCGATCGAGTAGAAAGACGCCTTGATCATTCGTAAGGAGAATGGTAACTTCGTCACCGTATAGGCCATTACAATCAGGAGTCGCACATTGCTTTCCATGTACAGGTTCTGATTGCCGACATACCAGATCGCGTTGCTGTTGAAGAACGTACGGTAGGAGTAGCAGATCAGAATCGTCGGCAGCAGCCACGGGAACAGGAGCGCGTACTCGAGGATCACGCCGGTGATCTTATACTTTTTCTTCTTGAAGATGTAGTTGCACGCAACAACAACGATGATGCACGCGAGCGCTGCGGCGATTGCAGAGAGGATAAAGCTCAGCTTGATGCCGCCGAGGGTCGATTCGTTGGAGAACAAACCGGAGATCGCGTTGACACGGGTCTTATACTTTCCGCGGCTCGTCAGATACTCATAGTCCTGCTGCCCGAAGAAGTTGATCGTCGTCCACTGTGTAATATCCAGCTTCTTCGACCGAATTGCGTCGTAGGTCTGGAACGAGAAGATGATGATCATAACGACCGGCGTCATATAGATGATAAACAGAATGTACGCATAGATGTGCGCCAGTACGTTCACCACCGGATTGTTGATCTTCTGCTTTTGCAGCTTCGCCTTCGTCTTGGAGACGGAGAGGTAGTGCCCTTTCCGCTCATAGGAGGAGAGCACCGTCAAAAGCACGATCGTAAAGATCGCAAGGATGATCGACAGCAGTGCAGCGCGTGCCTGCGGGAACGCTTCATCTGCGGTCGACGAACCGGCCAGACGGACGATTTCCGGGTTGATCGAGTCATAACCGAGCAGGGTCGGCGCGGACATGGCGCAAAGACCGGTGATAAAGGTCATGACCGTCAGCGAGAACAGCGTCGGAATCAGCGTGGGGAAGACGACTTTCAAAAGCACCTTGAACGGGTTTGCGCCCATGTTGCGGGCTGCTTCGACGGTATTATAGTCGATGCCGCGGATCGCGTTGCGCAAAAACAGCATGTGGTTCGAGGTACAGGCAAATGTCATCGTAAACAGCACCGCGTTGAAGCCGGAGAACCAGTTCGGGTTCATGTTTGGGAACGCGTTGCGGAGCGCGGTCGTTAAGATACCGTCGTTCGCATAGAGGAACATATATCCCGTAACGAGCGCGACGCCGCTGTAAATCATTGTGGTCATATAGCCGAGCCGCAGAATCTTCGCGCCTTTGATGTCGAAATACTCGGTCAAAAGAACGATCGAGATGCCGACAACGTTGACGGTGATGACGAGAAGAATTGCGAGCTTCAAGGAGTTCCAGACGTATTTGCCCATCGTTCCGGCGAGGAAAAACCGGATGACGGCAAACGGATCCGTTTCACCGGCCGCGTTTTTCGTGGTAAAGATGCTGGTCAGCGTATTCAAACATGGAACGAGCATAAATCCGAAAAACAGGTAGGCGAAAAAGCCGATCCCCAAGATGCGGATGATCCATCCGATCGGGGTGGTGCGTTTGATCGATTGAGTCATTGTTCCGCCTCTTGATCGCCGGACGGCACATAGGACATAATATCCCGCGGGTCCAGAATCACATCAACCTCTTGTCCTTCCTCATAGATACGAACACCGTCGTTCTTTTCGATGACCTTGACGACCTGGCTGCCAAGATCGATATAATACTTGATATACAGCCCGTAATACTCGCGGCTTTGGACGACGCCATGGAGGGAGAGCTGACCGTCTGT
>ONLX01000126.1 GCA_900318765.1 uncultured Eubacteriales bacterium | reverse complement strand
TTTTCCAGCGGAGGATAGACCGTTTCATCATAATCGGAAGCGTCGAAAGGTCTGTCAAGATACGGCAGCACCAATACAGAGCGTATCTTAGGATGCTGCTCTTTTTGTTTTCGCACGAGAGCCGCAGCGAGCGCGTCGAACTGCCCCATCCCCCACATTCTTCAGATACATGGTATATCCATTTTGGATATGATAACACATCATAGACATAAAATAAACACACCATGCATCCGTTTGAAAGGAGACAGAATCATGGCCGTAAAGAGTGTGTCGATCCGGATTGAGGAGGAAATGCTGAAAAAGCTCGCCTATATTGCCGATTATGAAGGCCGTTCGATAAACAGTCATATCCTCGTGCTGGTTCGGAATGCGATCAAGGATTTTGAGAGCGAGAACGGCAGCATCGACGGGGATATTCGTCCCGATAAGAACGTGAAACCTTCCGGGCGGTAACTGCCATAGAACGCCTTGCGCTGTACTGCGCGGGTTGTTTTAAAGAGGCCCGAATTCTTTTTGTCTTCTCTTTTAGGGAAAGCAGGTTTCCCGATTTATGTCCGAAATGCAAAGAATCCCGCGATCGGCTTGCAAGAATCGGATGGGAGCGCTATAATCGGGGAAAGAGGTGAATTCGCTATGGAACGAAAGCCGATCGTCAATTCCGATCTTATCGGGTCCTATCTGACAATTGAATTGCCGGGGTTTGCCGGTGCGAAAAAGAAGTTCGAAAAATGCCGCATCCATTATCTTGAAATGGGTCAGGGGGAACCGCTCCTGCTCGTGCACTCGGTCGGGCAGTCCATCTATACCTGGCGGGATCTGATGCCCCTGCTTGCGCGGCAATATCGCGTGATTGCGATCGATCTCCCCGGATTTGGGCATTCCGACCGTCCGTTCTCGCTGAGCTACTCGATGGATGAGATGGCGGACGTGCTGCTGAAGATCGTCGATGCGCTGCATCTGGCGCGGACGCATCTGCTCGGCTGCGCGATGGGCGGCATGTATGCCCTGCATGCGATGGCGAAGCTCCCGATCCGGTTTGATAAAGTCATTGCGCTTTCGCCGAGCGGCATCAATCGGAACTATCCGCTGCGCATCCGCGGGCTCGAAGGTCCATTCGGGTTCTTCTACCGCGAGTCCTACGGCAAAAAGGAGTTTCAAAAATATCTTCCGCTGTTTTACTACGACGGAACGATTGCCTCGACCGCCGTTGTAGACCAATACTTCTCCACGTGCGACGACTTCGCGTCCCGCCAGGCGATCATGTATGCGGTTCGCAATTTCGATGAGGAGCCCGTCCTGAACGCCCTGCACAAGGTCTCCCACGAGGCGCTGATCCTTTGGGGCGAGGAGGACAAGCTCGTTCCGATCGAAAAGCTGTTCGAGCTCAAAGAGCAGCTGCCGGACTATGTGTATTACAGTCTGCGGAACGTCGGACATTGGATGCACGAGGAGAAGCCCGAGATGCTTGCGGAGATCATCGATCGGTACATTCAGTATCGGGAGGCCTAACGTGCTGGAAACCTTTCAAAAGGGCGATACCGTACAGATGAAAAAGCCGCACGCCTGCGGCTCAAACGCCTGGCGCATTACGCGCGTCGGCGCAGACGTGAAAATTCAATGCCTGAACTGCGGTCGTATCGTTATGCTCGACCGGCAGGATTTTATGCGCGCGGGGAAACGGATCCTTGCGCATGAGGAGGAATCATCTTCGATATGAGGGAGAAGAACGGGGCAGATCGAAAGCGGATGCAGAAGCTTGTCGAAAAGCGCAACGAGCGGCTGGACGGCGGCGGACTTTGGCGTGCCGCAGATCTTGTGCTGACGCTGCTTGCGGTCGTCGCCTTCGCGCTTGCGATCCGCGGGGCGATCTTTGAGCCGGCACGCGTCGAAGGCAGTTCGATGTTCAGCACGCTCGAAAGCAACGATTATTTGTTTGTTGAAAAATTGACATACGCGTTTTCCGCACCTAAGCGCGGCGATATCATCATCTGCTATTATCCGGATGCATACTACGAAACGTATCAAAAAGCCTACCGATCCCGCGTAAAGCGGATCGTTGCCGTTGAAGGGGACACCGTGCAATCGATCGACGGCGCGCTGTATGTGAACGGCGAGGCGGTTGAAGAGCCGTACCTCGATGCCGAGCGGAGCTTTACCTCCGGTCTCGAAACGCCGGTTACCATCGGGCTGGGCGAAGTGCTTGTGCTCGGCGACAACCGCGTCAATTCCAACGACAGCCGCAATCCGCTCGTCGGAACGATCCCGCTCGAGCGCATCGCCGGGAAAGCACACTTTGTACTGTTTCCTTTTTCGCATATCCACGGAGTATAACGCATGGAACTACCGGAAGTCCGAAGCGTCCGGCTTCGTCAAACGCATAAACGGCAATGGCTTTGGCGCTCGATCAGCGGCGTTGTGATCGGGCTTGTGCTCGTATTTGTGCTGCTGCTCGGTTGGTTTTCGCCGGTTTACATCGCCGATGCTTCCATGGAGCCAACGCTCCGAAAGGGCGAGACGGTGCTTTACGATCGGCTGTTCAAGCACTTTTATGAATTGCGCCGCGGCGATATGGTCGCGTTCAAGGATCCGCAGAGCGGCTCGCTTCTGATCAAGCGCATCACCGGCCTTGCGGGGGAAACCGTCTCCGCCGAAGACGGGCTGTTGTTGATTGACGGACAGTTTGCGCTCAGCGAAAGCGATTATCTGACCGCAGCGGTCTTCCATCTCGATCCGGTTACGGTGCCGGAAGGGTGCTTGTTCGTTCTGTCGGACAATCGCAATTTCGGAGAGGACAGCCGCAACCCGATTATCGGCTGCATCGCCGCGTCGGATGTGCTCGGGGTGGTGCGCGTGCGGCTGGACCGCTTTACTTTCTTTCAGAACGGAGGTCGTTGATGAAATACGACGCGTATTGCTTTGACCTGTACGGCACATTGATCGACATTCGTACCGACGAATCCGATCCCGCGCTCTGGGCAGCACTTGCCGCGCGGTATTCGGCAGAAGGCGCAAGCTGGACCGCCTCTGCGCTGCAGGCAGCCTATCAGGAAGAAGCCGGTCGTCAGCCGGTGAAGGATACGGCCTGTCCCGAGATCGATCTCGCGCCGGTCTTTGCTGCGCTGTACCGGCGGCGCGGCATAGAGCCTTCCGCCGCCCAAATCGCTGAAACCGCATGGTTTTTCCGCCGCAAATCGACCTCGCGCCTGCGTCTGTATGCCGGTGTGAAGGAGCTTTTGGCCGCGCTCCGTGCGCAGGGGAAGGTGATCCTGCTGTCGAACGCGCAGCATCTTTTCACGATGCCGGAGCTGAAGCGGCTCGGGATCGATACCGCCTTTGACCGCATTTATATCTCCTCGGATTACGGTTGCAAGAAGCCGGATCCGGCGTTCTTTGCGCTCCCGCTGAACGAATTCGGGCTCCTGCCCGAGCGCTGCCTGATGATCGGCAACGACCCATATTGCGATGCCGACGGCGCGCGCAGCGTCGGGATGGACGCATGGTGCATCCGCACCGCGATCTCCCCGCAGGATGCCGCTCCCGATCGCTTCGACCAATTGCGCATGAATCTGAAAGCGCTTCAAAACCGGCTTTGTTGAGTGCTTCGCTCGGATTCGCCCCGCTTTACAACAAAAAAAGGAGCCGTTAAGGAACTCGAAAGAGAATCTTAACGGCTCCCGGAGCAGATTTTCTGTTATCAATTACCTTATTTCCCTTCGTTCTTCCGTACAAAATCGCTTCCGCACATCGCGTCCTGCAGGGTTGACCGGCAAAACCCGGACTGTTGTGATCCGTCGCAGCAGTCCGTTTTTTTCGGCCTGCGGACGGTACAGGAAAACATACGGATCACACGAATCAAGGGCTTGCCTTCTGCTCTTCGCAGAAAACAAGCCCTTGCATTCTTTTGTCTGACTTTCTAGGTTCGGATCATCCCTCATTCAGGAAAAGGAAAACTTTTCCTCCTCTTATTCATTCGACACCAACCGACAGGCCGAGCTCCGCGCATTTTTCCAGGTTCCAGACAGCCCATGTTTGATAGGCTTCGGAAAACGGCAGGCCGTATACGGTTTCGAACTCCTCCGGCACGGTGCTGAGGTTTTTAAGGACGGTATCTCTGCCGTAGGTTTCGATCAGCCAGGCCATAATGGAAGCCGCCTCAAAATGGGATACGTTCCACACGCCGGGATTCTGATGCGCTTCTTCCGTATACGTCTCAGTGATGTCTTTCACGGAAAAGTACGGATAGCCTATCATGGCGCCCAGCGAAAACTGCGCCGCATTTCCACAATAATACTTCTTCGGATCAAGGCAATCCTCTTTTTCGTCCCATGCGCCTTTGGACTGTAAAAAGGCAAGATCTTCCTCCGACATGGCGCAGTTGACGCTCCTTGCCATACGGTTTTTGCAGGCGATCATCGAAATGTAATTGGCCACTCCCTCCGCGTAAAAGCCGTGGCTCGCTGGCTGCTGCGTACAGTGCAGGGTCAGATAGTGGACGTATTCGTGGAGCAGGGAGAAGCAGGCGATATCCCAGCCGTGAAACAGTTTGATGAAGTTCCTCTGCTCGTTGTAATACGCGCCCGCGTTCTCGGAGATACTCGCTTTTCCGCAGAAATCGGTCC
>ONLX01000130.1 GCA_900318765.1 uncultured Eubacteriales bacterium | reverse complement strand
CAGGTGCCGAACACCACGGCCGCGCGCAGTCCTGCCGCAAACAGATCTTCATATTGTCCGACGCAAGCCGCAGCCCCGACCGGCGAGAGAAACAGCGCAAACGGATGCCCCGCAAACGCTGCGCGATAGATCGGGACATCGCCGTTGGCATTTCCGATCTCGGTCCCTTCAATGCGCACCGCGCCGAGCGCTGAGCAAAGCCGTTCGAACGTAACGCGCGAAAAACAGGAAACCCCGACGGGCGGCAGCTCGGGATGCGGCTGAATCAGATCTTCCGGATTGATCACGGCAACGGGATTTGGGTCAAAGGTTTCGGTAATCATGACGTTTTCTCCGCTTTTTTCTCTATTATAGCGAAGCGGACGCAATTTGTCCACCCGCAGCGGAAAATGAGACTTGCCGCCTCCCCCATTGCCGTGGTACAATGGAAAAAATTCCTCGGAGGGTATCGTATGGTCGATTCGCGTTCCGGCTTCACGGACGGTGTGGAGCTCGTTTTGTCCCGCGCGGGGTTTGTGCCGAAAATCGGCGTGATTCTCGGCTCGTGTCTCGGTCCGTTTGCCGAGCGCATCGAAGATCCGGTTGTGATCCCGTATGAGGAGATCCCGGGTTTTTTGCGCGCCACGGCTCCGTCCCATGCCGGAAAGCTGATCCTCGGCACGGTGCAGGGGAAACGCGTCGTCTGCCTTTCGGGGCGGTTTCACCGGTATGAGGGGTATTCGTATGAACAGCTCAGCATCCCGATCCGGTTTCTGCAGCAGCTCGGGACCAAAGCAACAATCCTGACCAACGCGGTCGGCGCAATCAATCCGAATTACCGTCCGGGCGACGTGATGGTGATCCGTGATCACATCAAGCTGTTCGGGGACAGCCCGCTTCTCGGCGCAAACGAGGATTCGTTCGGGCCGCGCTTCCCGTCGATGCGGAACGCGTACACACCTGCGCTGCGCGCGCTTGCACGGGATGCGGCCAAGGGAAGCCCGCTTACGGTGCATGAAGGGGTATATTTCTTCTTCCCCGGACCGCAGTTTGAAACGCCGAGCGAAATTCGCGCGGCGGGTCTGCTCGGCGGCGATGCGGCGGGGATGTCCACCGTGACGGAGGCGATTACGGCCGCGCACTGCGGCATGCCGATTCTGGGCCTTTCGGTGGTTGTGAACATGGCGGAGGGCATTTCCGAAACGTCGATTACCGACGAACAGATCGACGCGGTTGCCGCGGGCGTCTCCGGACCGTTTTCGGACTATCTGGAACGCATCATCGGACGAATGGAGGTTTGAACTATGCAAAAATTGCTGTTGACGCATTGCTCGGCGTTGGTGCCGGACGGAGCGAACGGATATACGCACTTAGATCCGGCGTTTGTCGGCATTACGAACGATACGATTACCTACATCGGATCCGAGGCGCCCGAAGGGGAGTGGACGAAAAAGGACCTGCACGGCGCGCTGCTGATTCCGGGACTTGTAAACGCGCATACGCACGCGGCAATGACGCTGCTGCGCGGCAGGGGTAGCGGGCTTCCGCTCGACCGTTGGCTGAACGAAGCGATCTTTCCGATTGAGGATCGCATGACGCGGGAGGATATGGCTGCGGGCAATGCGCTCGCGCAGCTTGAAATGCTGCGGACCGGAACGACGTCGTACTCCGATATGTACTACAACCTCGATACCGAGGCGGAATTGACGCTGCAAAGCGGCATGAAGGTGAATCTGGGACGGGCAATCACATCGTTCGACCCGAACGAGTCTGCTTTAGACAGCTATCGCGTCCGCGAAACGCTCGATCTGTTCGATGCATGGCACGGCAAGGCGAACGGGCGGATCCGGGTGGATTTTTCGATCCACGCCGAATATACCTGTACGGAGCGGATGGCGCGTGAATTTGCGGCGCTCGGCGCGGAGCGCGGGGCGCGGATGCATCTGCATTTAAGCGAAACGGTCAAGGAGCATGCGGCGTGCAAGGCCAAATACGGCAAGACGCCGACCGAATGGTTCCGCGATCTCGGGGTTTTGGCGCTTCCGACCGCCGCGGCGCACTGCGTAACCGTGGAGGACGGCGATCTGGAGATTTTGAAGGCATGCGGCGTCAGCCCGGTGCACAACCCGTCGAGCAACCTCAAGCTCGGGAGCGGCGTGATGCGGTTGAAATCGATGCTGGACGCGGGGCTGAACGTCGGCCTCGGGACCGACGGCGCCGCAAGCAACGACAACCTGAATATGATCGAGGAGATGCACATTGCGGCGCTGCTGCATAACGGCGCGCTGCAGGATCCGACCGCGATCCGTCCGGCGGACGTTCTGAATATGGCTTCCGTCAACGGCGCACGGCTGCAGGGCCGATCGGATACGGGCGTGCTCGCCGTCGGTAAAAAGGCGGACATTGCGGCGATCGCGTTGGACGCGCCGCATCTGATGCCGATGTTCGATCCGCTTGCGCTTTTGACCTATTCGGTCAGCGGCAGCGACGTCTGCATGACCATGGTGGACGGTAAAATCCTCTATGAAAACGGCGAGTATTTCACGCTCGACGCCGAGCGCATCCGCTTTGAAGCGCGCGCGGCGCTGAACCGGCTGTACGGCGCATAACCTTTTTTCTTCCCATCAAAACATCCGGCAGGGGGTTCCTGCCGGATGT
>ONLX01000100.1 GCA_900318765.1 uncultured Eubacteriales bacterium | reverse complement strand
TCATCGTCCTCGTCTTCCGGCTCGGGTTTACGTGCTTTCTTTACAGGACGTTTGACGGCTTTTTTGACGGGCTGGATTTCTTCCTCGTCCTCATCGACCTCGTCATCCTCATCGTCGTCATAGACCGGAGTCTTCTTGGAAGCGGGCTTTTGAGCAGCACGAGCAAACTTCGGAGCGGGTTTGACTTCTTCCTCTTCCTCTTCGTCGTCCTCATCATCCTCATCATCCTCGTCATCCTCATCCGCAAAGAATGAAGGCTTGACCGGACGGCGGGCAAACTTCGGAGCAGGTTTGACTTCTACCTCTTCCTCGGGTTCTTCCATCGTTTCCGGCTCAGACTGAACCGCTTCTTCCGGCTCTTCCTCGATGATTTCGGTTTCTTCTTCCGGTTCTTCGGGATCAAGCTCGGGGTCTTCGATTTCCTGTGCTTTCTTATACGTAGGAACCGTCCAAGACGGGCGAACGAACGTACGCGTTGCGCGGGAATCCCCTTCCTTCCCGTTCGCGGGAGCTGCGTCCTCCTTCAGATTCGCGGCGCAAACCTTACAATACGTTGCATGATCGGGATTGTAAGCACCGCATTCTTTACAAATCATAGGTACCTCCTAAGTAGTTTCTGAACATACGCCTACATTATACAGCATTTTTTTCGCAGATGCGTGACGAATGTGTAAACAATTTGCATGAATTCTGTTACTATTCCTTGTCAAAGGATGGAAAGTATGTTATAAAAGGAAACGGATTTGCAACGGTTTGCATAATATGGTATTATCAAACAATCACAGGATGGAACAAGCCATATGATCTATTTTGATAACAGCGCAACGACACGCGTCCTTCCGGAGGCCGCAGATCGCGCGCTCCGTTCGATGACCGAAGGATACTTTAATCCCGCCGCAGCATACGGCGCGGCTTTTTCGGTTGAAAAGGAACTGACTGCCGCAAGAACGTATGCGGCAAGTCTTTTGCATGTGCGTCCCGAAGAAGTGTATTTTACTTCGGGCGGAACGGAATCCAATAACATTGCTGTTTTCGGAACGCTTCGTGCCGCACGCGGAAAGAAACGAATCGTTACAACCGCCGTGGAACATGCTTCCGTTTATGATACAATCCTTGCTGCCGCAAAGCAATATGATGCCGAAGTCGTCTACGCTCCGCTACTTAGGGACGGAACGGTGGATATCGAACGGCTGCACGAGGTTTTAACCCCGGATACAACGCTTGTGAGCATCATGCATGTCAACAATGAGCTCGGCAGCCGGAACGACCTTGAACAAATTGCAAGCAAGATCCATACATATGCGCCGAATGCCGTGTTTCATTCCGACGGCGTACAGGCATTTCTGAAAGTCCGAATGGATTGGATGCCCTGTGACCTTTACTCGATCTCTTCCCACAAGTTTCATGCGCCCAAAGGCATCGGAATTCTGTATGTGCGCAGCGGAATCAAAAATTCCGGGGGGCAGATTGGCGGCGGGCAGGAAAAGGGATTCCGTTCCGGAACAAGCAATATGCCTGCGATTTTGGGCAGCGACACGGCAATGCGCATCTATGCCTCGCATACCCAGGAATGGCACGCTTCGATGCGCGCCGTAAAAGAACGGTTGTATCGGAACCTTACCGCGCTTCCCGATGTTCTGCTCAACGGGCCGACCTTGGAAACCGGTGCACCGCACATTCTGAACCTTTCCTTTGTCGGCGTTCGCGGTGAAGTGCTGTTACACGCGCTTGAGCAAAAACAGATCCTCGTTTCGACCGGATCCGCCTGTTCGGCAAAGAAGATTGGAAAGAATCGAATCCTGCACGCCATCGGCATCGACGGAGCGCGGCAGGATGGCGCCATCCGGTTCAGCTTTTGCCCGTTCAACACGCCGGAAGAAGCGGACGCTGTTTCCGAAGTCGTTGCGGAACAAGTACAACTATTACGAAAATACAGAAGGAGATAAATCCATGAAGCAGGTTTTATTGGTTCGCTATGCGGAAATCCATCTGAAAGGATTGAATCGACCGTACTTCGAGCGAATGCTCGTCGACCGTATGCGCGATGCGCTGCAGTCGATCCATGCAAGAATCGAACGTGAACAGGGACGCGTCTTTGTCTACGATATCCCCGAAGATCGGATCGCGGAAGCTTCCGAAAAAATCTGCGGTGTTTTCGGCGTCCATTCCGTAAGTCCGGCGCTTTGTGTCGAAAAGAATTGGGAAGCCATTTCGAAAGCGGCGATTTCGCTCGTCGCTTCGGATGCGGACAAGCCCCAGAGCTTCAAGTGCTTTGCCAAGCGTTCGGATAAACGGTTTCCGATGTCTTCCGAACAGATTTGCAGAGAGCTCGGTCATACGTTGCTTGAGACGTATCCTACCCTTTCGGTTGACGTGCATCATCCGCAATTGAAGGTCACCGTAGAGGTCCGGCAGCAAAGCGCGTTTGTCTTTACGAAGGAACAACGCGGCGTCGGCGGTATGCCGGTCGGCACCAACGGAAAGGCCATGCTGTTGATCTCCGGCGGAATCGACAGCCCAGTCGCCGGATATATGATTGCTAAGCGCGGCGTGGAACTGGCCGCTGTGCATTTTTACAGTTATCCTTATACGAGCGAACGCGCGCGCGACAAGGTCATTGAGCTGACCAAGATCGTGTCGAAATACGCCGGTGAGATCGAGCTGTATCTTGTTTCGTTTACCGAGATTCAGCTTGCAATTTACGATCAGTGTCCTTCTTCGGAGACAACGGTCCTAATGCGCCGGTTGATGATGAAGATCGCCGAGCGCATCGCAAACCAGTGCGGCGCAAAAGCGCTGATCACCGGCGAAGCCATCGGACAGGTCGCAAGCCAAACGATGGACAGCCTTGCCTGCACAGACGATGCCGTCTCGCTTCCCGTGTTCCGCCCGCTGATCGGATTCGACAAAGAGGAAATTGTTGAACGCGCACAGATGATCGGAACGTTTGAAACTTCGATTCAGCCGTACGAGGATTGCTGCACAGTGTTCGTTCCGCAGCATCCGGTGACACGGCCGAAGGTGGAACAGCTTCGTGCCAGCGAAGCGTTGGTCGATTTCGAGCCGATGATCCAACAGGCGATTGCAAACGCCGAGTGTATGAAAATTTCACAGTTTGTTTTGGATTGAGTTCGACAATTTGTGCTATACTAAATAAAAATCTTTGAAAGGAGCAAACGCTGCATGAAATATGTATTTCGTTTTATCGGATTCTTGGTTGTAGTTCTGCTGATTGCGGCGTTAGCGCTGTATACGCTGAACAGCTTCGGTTACCTGCATGGGCCGCTCTCAAAATGGATCAATGATGTTGCCAATCATTGTCAGGGAACTGTGAATGATACCGTTGATTTTATCGAGAATCAGGATATTCTTCCTATAACGGTCCGCACCCATGCACCTACGCAGGCACCGACCACGGCGCAGCCGCAGGACAGCGAGCCGCTGCAAACGCCCGCCCCCGCGCTCTCGTTCGCAGAACCCTGATTTCCCCACTTGACAAAACCGAGACCGAATGGTATGATACTTTCGGTCTTGAGAATATCTGGGTGTAGCGCAGTTTGGTAGCGTGCTTGAATGGGGTTCAAGAGGCCGGAAGTTCAAATCTTCTCACCCAGACCAATGCCGTAAGTTCTTTGAACTTGCGGCTTTTTTGTTTTTGCTGTTTACAAATGCTTTTACAGTCGATATAATACAGATGAACAGAGTAGGCAGACGCGCGTTGACCAAAGTGTCTAAAGTGCCTCACGGACGGGGAGTTGCCGTGCGGACGAAAAGGAGCTTCCTTGCGGTGCGTTTGCCGCATCCCGCTGTGACACCATTTGGAACAGTGCTTCCTTATGTTGCCATGGCCGGCATCAAAAGGAGGTATTTTTTATGTCCGGCAACCCGATCGAGCTCGATTCCACGCAGCTCTTTCCTTCCCCATTTCACCGCACGTACTGGCGACTTGCAACACGCGAATTCCGTTCGCTGCGCGTTTTGATTCTTGCCGCCATGATGACCGCGCTGCGTATCGCCATCAAATCCTTCCGGATTCCGATCGGTCCCGATCTGAATATTACGTTTGGATTCCTGTTCAATGCGGTTGGCTCTATGATCTACGGTCCGGTTGTGGCGATCGCTGCCTCCGCTGTGAGCGATACCGTCGGCGCGCTGCTGTTTCCGAGCGGACCTTATTTCTTCCCTTATATCTTTTCCGAAATTGCCGGAGGGTTGCTCTTTGCGCTGTTTTATTACCGCGCAAAGCTATCCGTTTTGCGCATTATGCTCGGTCGTTTTTCCGTTACGGTGGTCTGCAATCTGATTCTGGATCGGTTGTTCTATCTATGGCAAATGTATCTTGTCAACGGAAAAGTATATACGTTTATGACCTGGCCGCGGCTTGCGAAGAACATCGTTCTGTTTCCGCTGCAGACGCTTCTGCTCGTATCCCTGTTCAGTCTTCTGCTGCCGATCACGAATCGGATGAAACTGACCTATGTTTCTTCGGAGGATCTGGTGATTCAAAAAAAGGATATCCTTCTTTTGATTGCATTGACACTTCTTTCCGCAGCCGTCGTCGTTCTCTATTACGTTTTTGTGTATCAGCCGAAAGCGCAGTGAATCGGATCCTTGTAAAAAGCACGGAAATTCGCCCCAATTTCGGGGCGTTTTGCTTGCAACGGCTTTGAACGCGGTGTATAATACCGATGCTAATTTTGTAACAAAGAGGTTTTCTATGAACATTCGTAACGTTGCGATTATCGCGCACGTCGACCATGGCAAGACTACGCTCGTCGATCAGCTTTTAAAGGACGCCGGCGCGCTTCGCAGAAGCGAGCAAGGTACCGAGCGCATCATGGACTCGGGTGACCTCGAGCGCGAACGCGGTATTACCATTCTTTCCAAGAACACGGCTGTCCTTTACGGCGATACGCGCATCAACATCGTCGACACGCCGGGTCACGCCGATTTCGGCGGCGAAGTGGAACGGATCCTTCAAATGGTGGACGGCGTTCTGCTGTTGATCGACGCCTTCGAAGGCTGTATGCCGCAGACAAGATTTGTTCTTCGCAAAGCGCTGGAACTCAACAAAAAATGCGTTGTCGTTGTCAACAAGGTTGACCGTCCCGAAGCGAGGCCGTATGAAGTCGTGGACGAGGCGCTGGAATTGTTTATTGAGCTCGGCGCGAGCGACGAACAGTTGGATTTCCCGATCGTTTACGCCTCTGCGCGCAACGGTCAGTCCGGTTACGAGCCGGATCAGCTCGAGAACAACATGCAGGCCGTATTCGATACAATTCTGAAAGAGATCCCTGCTCCGCAGCAGGATACCGAAGCGCCGCTGCAAATTCTGTTCTCCACGATCGATTATGACGAGTACGTCGGAAAGATCGGCATTGGCCGCATCGAGCGCGGGACTGCAAAGCGAGGTCAGCAGATTGTGCTGTGCGGCGGTCAGGAGAACCGGACGCGTGAAACGAAAATTACGCGGCTTTATAACTTCGAAGGTCTGCAGCGCGTCGAAGTTGAGACGGCTTATGCAGGCGATATCGTTTGCGTCGCAGGCGTGGAAGATCTGAACGTCGGTGAAACGGCGTGTGATCCGACCTGTGTCGAACCGATGCCGTTTGTGAAGATCGATGAACCGACCGTCAGCATGCTGTTCCTCGTCAATGACAGCCCGTTTGCCGGAAAGGAAGGCAAGTATGTCACGAGCCGGAATCTGCGGGATCGACTCTTTACCGAGGTAAAAACGAACGTCAGCATGCGCGTGGAAGAGACCGAATCGACCGATACATTCCGCGTCTCCGGACGTGGTGAGCTGCATCTTTCGATTCTGATCGAGCAGATGCGCCGCCAAGGATATGAATTTGCCGTGTCGCGCCCGAAGGTCATTCTGCACCGCGATGAGCAGGGTCGGATTACCGAGCCGATGGAAGAGCTCACAATCGACGTTCCGCAGGAATACGTCGGTGCCGTTATGGAAAAGCTCGGCCAACGCAAGGCGGAGATGACGGATATGACCGCCATCGGCGATACCGGAACGCGTCTGAAGTTCCTCATTCCGGCGCGCGGATTGATGGGGTATCGTTCCGAGCTGATGACCGATACGCGCGGAAACGGCGTAATGAATCATATTTTTGCCGGATATGAGCCCTTTAAAGGAGAGATTTCCGAGCGCAAGACCGGAAGCCTTGTCGCGCATGAGACCGGGGATACGTCCTCTTACGGACTGTTTTATGCACAGGATCGCGGCCGACTATTCGTCGGACCGGGCATTCCGGTGTATGAAGGTCAGATTGTCGGTGAGAACGCGCGCGCGGAAGACATTGTTGTCAACGTCTGCAAGAAAAAGCACGTTACCAATATGCGTGCTGCGGGCAGCGACGAGGCGCTCCGCCTCACGCCACCGACGTATTTCACGTTGGAACAGTGTCTTGAATTCATCGCGGACGACGAGCTCGTTGAGATTACTCCGAAAAACATCCGTATGCGGAAACGCATGTTGGCCAAGGAGCAGCGGATGAAGCTGGCCGCAAAAAAAATCAAGGAAGATCTCTGATACGCAAAACATCCCGCAGGAACCCTGCGGGATGTTTTTTCAGACGGTTGTTATTCGTCGTCTTCCCCGTCCGCCATATCTTCAAAGATTTCCATAAACTCATTGAATACTTCATCGAGCAGGATCTCATTGTCGATCGGAACAAGCGTTTCTCCCTCGCCGTCTTTCACAATCTCGAGAATGACGACTTCGTCATCCGCAACGCCCTCGACCTCGCCGAGCGGGAACATTGCGGCAAACTTACGGTTCTCATAATCAAATGTGCATACCAGATCGAAATCGGCTTCAACGCCGTTCTCGTCGGTCAAAGTGATAATGCTGTTTTTCTCTTCCATTTGCAATTCCTTTCTTTTCGGGAGGGTTTATTGGGGATGGGATTCCATATAGCCCTGTAAAATCACGACCGCCGCAAGCTTATCGATCACTTTCTTCTGCTTGCCTCGCGAAATATCCGCATCGAGCAGCACGCGACGCGCAGTCATCGTCGTCAGCCGTTCATCGAAAAAGACAATCTCCCCATTCCATTCTTTGCGGATCGCGTCGGCAAAGCATTGTACCTTTTCGCCCTGCTCGCCGAGCGTTCCGTTCATATTCATCGGAAGGCCCAGTAAGAGTCTGCATGGCGCGTACTGCCGCAACAATCCAAGGATGTACGCTACATCCTTTTTGGTGCTTTCCGTACGCCAATAGGTTTCCAGGCCCTGCGCCGTAATGCCGAGCGCATCCGAAACCGCAACGCCGATCCGTCGATCTCCGACATCCAGACAAAGCGTTCTCATTCGTGATTCTCAACGTAGAACCGGACGAGTTCCTCAAGCAGATCGTCCCGCTCCATGCGCAGAACGAGATACCGGGCATTGTTATGGCTCGTGATATACGTCGGGTCACCGGAGAGCAGATAGCCGACGATCTGGTTGACCGGATCGTATCCCTTTTCCCGCATCGCATGATAAACGGTCATCAAAACGTCTTCCGGCGTTTTAACGTCCTTCGCAACCCGAAATTTTCTTGTCATGTCCATATTATTATCCATAGTTCCGTCCTCCGTTTCCAGTATACTCCATTCGTTTCTTTTTTTCAAGTGCCGCACGCATTTTTCCTTTTTCTCATACGATACAGAAAAACAAAACGGAGGACTTGTATGAAAAGAATCGTTTTGATGCTCTGCTGCATTCTAATGCTGGTACCGATCGCCTGTACCGCTTCCAAAGAGCAGGAAGTACCCGTCGTTCGGCTGCATGAAGTAACAAGATCGGTATTCTATGCGCCGCAGTACGTTGCGGATGCGCTCGGATTCTTTGATGAGGAAGGAATTCAGGTGGAAATCACAACGTCCGGCGGAAGCGAAAAGGCTATGACTGCGCTGCTTGCCGGCGAAGCGGATATCTGCCTTGCAGGGCCGGAAACTGGCGTCTATATCCTGAATGAAGGAAAGGCGGATCATCCGGTCATCGTCGGTCAGTTGACCAAACGCGATGGATCGTTTCTGATTTCCCGTGAACAAATCGATTCCTTCTCCTGGTCGGATCTGATCGGGAAATCCGTCATCGGCGGAAGGGCGGGCGGCATGCCGATCATGACGCTCCGCTATGTGATGGCGCAGAACGGTCTCAACGACGGAGAGAACTGTACCATCATCGATTCGATTCAGTTCAATCTGATGGCCGGAGCATTTGAAGGCGGCGAAGGCGATTATGTGACGCTCTTTGAGCCGACTGCTACCGAATTTCAAAACGCGCAAAAAGGATATATCGTCGCGAACATTGGACTTGAATCCGGTGAAGTGCCGTATACTTGCTACTTTGTGACCGATCAGATGCGTTCCGCAAAGGTCGTGCAATCCTTCCTGAGAGCAATTCATCGCGCGCAAATCTGGATCCAGACCGCAACGGATCAGGAAATTGCCGAAGCGATGCAGCCGTATTTTCCGGATACTTCGCTCGAAAGTCTGATGATCGTCGCAAAATCCTATCGAGAGACGGACTCCTGGAAAACAGAATTGACCATGGAGGAAGCGGATTATCAGCGGCTGCTGGACATCATGGATTTTAACGGAGTGCTGACCGGAAGGCCGGACTTTCATGAGCTTGTTGATAACGAGACAGCGGCAAACGCGCAATAAGAAAATCGGGCGGGAATGTTCCCGCCCGT
>ONLX01000115.1 GCA_900318765.1 uncultured Eubacteriales bacterium | reverse complement strand
CCTAGCTTTACAAAGCGTCCGCCGGTTCGCCTGGAACATGAAGACAATGAGGACGACGAGGAATACGATCGCGACGAGGATGAGGACGACGATTCTTATGAATATGAACCGACGCCTCCGAAGCGCAAGAAAAACGGCAAGGGCAATGGCCCGCTGTTCTGGATTCTGCTTGTGGCGATTATCGTTGTTATTATCTGCATCATCGTCGCCGGTGTTCTGATGCTGACGTCCGGCAAGAACGGCCTGTCCTGCGCAGCGCAGCAGACCTCGACCAAGCAGACCGATGTTGCGCAGCCCGGTTCCGATCCCGTGCCCGGATCGAGCGAAACGAACCCGCAGCAGGAATCCAACGATATGAATACCGTGAAAGTGGAAGAAACGGTGAACGAAAACGGTCAGGAATGCCTGACGATGTCGATTCCCGCCACGCCGCACAGCATGGTAACGATCCGGATCCCGAACCAGGAGGATCAGAACGCTCCGAACGATTCGGATGACCCCGTATTGTTCAAACTTCAGATTCTGAAATCATACTACTATCCGGGAACGCCGGTTGAGAATCCGCAGTATCAGTTTACGCCGGAAATCTTCCGCACCGAACAGGACGGTACGACACATCAGTTGATCGTTCCGACGCAGACGCTCACGCTCCCGTCGCTCACGATCGACCTCGAACAGCCGGTCCCGAACGAAGAAGGCATTATTATGGCGGATAAGAACAATCTTGTTCGGATCTCCGGCCATATCAATGACGACAGCTTCTACATCAACATGACTGTCGACGGCCAGCAAACCCTGGTATACACAGGCGGTTTCTTCGAGGCGGAGTACACGATGACGTCCGATACGCCGACGACGATCACGCTTCATGTGGAAGAGGATAACTGGGCTTCCGCAACGAAGGAAATCACGATCAATCCGTATGTCTTCGTTCCGGAAAAGATGGTTCTGACCGTGGACAACGATCGCATCAGTGAGCTGAAAGCAGGAAGCTCCGGTACCACCGTTACCGTTCATGGCACGACGCTCCCCGGCGCAACGCTGAACGCTGAGAGTGACGATACGACCAAAGTCGTCTGCACGTCCGTCACGGTGGATGAAACCGGAAACTACTCGTTCGATGTAACGATGAATCCTTCCTTCTACGGCACCTCGTTGATCACGCTTACAGCCGAAAAGGAAGACGCAACATCCGATTCGACGCAATTCTATGTCTACCGTATGTATGGGGATCGTACCGCCTTCGTCAAGGGCTATAACCCGAATTACAAGGAAGTCGGCACCGGCTCCAAGAACCTGACGATGGCTGCGATGCTCGCGCAGCAGGCGACGTATGCGACGAACAATTACGGCTTCCGCATCACCGCAAAGGTTGATTCGGTCACCAAGGGTGAGGATGGATACGAGTATGTGCAGATGACGCTTGCCAGCGGCGAAACGGTGTATGTGATCGATTTCGGCGAGAAGTGGGATCCGTCGTCCAACGTCGGAAGCAAGTACAACATTTACGGCAACTTCCTCGGCACCTATACCGACGGGACCACGCCGCTGTTCGCAGGCTACTTTGCGATGAAGAAGTAAGCATGAGAATTTGGGCCAAAACACTGAAAGATCATAAGATTCAGAAGGACGTCGTGCAGGAGTTCGCTCTTGCACGACCCTCTGATTTGAAGGGGTGGACACCGGTGATCGGCGAGCTGTGCCATGCGCTCGACATTGAGCGGCCGGTTGTTTTGAACAAACATATTCACGACCTATGCACTTTTTCCCATACGATTTTCAAAGCGTCGGATTTTATGGATTCGATTTCGTTCGACCGGTTTGAAATCGAAATTTTTCCAGAAAAAAAGAAGAATGATCCTTTCGATTCGGTTGCATACTAAACCCGACGAAAGGAGTGATCGCATGAATACTGTTGCTTTGATTCTGATGATCGTCGGATCGCTGAACTGGCTGCTGGTCGGATTGTTTCAATTCAATCTGGTCGCATGGATCTTTGGCGCCGGCACGGTTCTTGCAAGAATCATTTACTCCGTGGTCGGGCTCGCCGCGATCTGGGGTATCGCAATGCTGTTCCAACGCAACGTCCGTCATACGGCGGTCAGCGCTGCGGCGGAAGAATAATCGAATCATATCTCGCCAAAATACAAAGAAAGTGCCGCAGTGTTGCAGCACTTTTTTCCTGTTTGAGATTAGCTCAATTTCGCCGTCTGGAACTTTTTCTTCTGACCTTTCATGGAAACGATCACGGTCGGGACAGCTCCGAGCGCAGCGAACAGCAGCGTTTGACCGAACCCAAGCAGATAATCCTTCAGTTCGATTGCGCCTTCTTTAATGAGATCCGGGATTGCGCGGAAAGCGGTAAAGAAGTCGACCTCGAAGAACTTTGCGGCAGCGATCGCCCAATCCACGCGATGCGCGACGTAGATCATCACAAGCATCGCCACGCAAGAGATAATCACGCCTTTTATGGAGAGTTTCTTAGCGAGCAATTCATAGCCTTTGATGGAGCATACCGCAGCTATCAAACCGGAGATTGCGCTGACGCGGTTCAATTGCCCGAGCAGAACTACAACGATCGCGCCGATCAGCGCACCGCCGATCGCGCCGACGATCCCCGCAGGAACGTTCTCATGCTTTTCCTCGTACGCCAAAGCTTGTTCGTTGACATCTTCGGACGAGATCGAATAACAGTCGTCGCAAAGGAATCGAATCGCTTCTCCGAAGGTGCAGAGGCAAGTTTCCTTTTCTTCGCGGCAGCGTTCGCAGGTGTTCCGAAATCCAAGCTCATTGAGCCTTTCGGTCACGTGGTTCAACACATTGCGCAGGTTTTCCGTCATCTCCTCGTCTTTGGTTCCGAGTTTGATGCTGTAGGTGGAAACGTTTGCGATAAACGTGTTGAACGTCAAAAGCCCTCCGCTTTCTTTGGCAAGCTCTTTCCAATCGTTCAATTCCGCTTGCTCGCCGTTTCGGGTCACATGAAACGAGAGAAGATACATCCGATTGTTTTGCGTTCGGCGAATACAGACGGTAAACCCATTGTAGGTTCCGTAAAGAAGTCCCGTTGTCGGATCGTATTTCAATCCGGAAGCAGAGGCGAGCGCCTGCATTTTATCCTGAATTTGACTCATTTGCTAACTCCTTTTTTTTGATCAGTATAGCACAGAACGGTATTTGACGCAAGAGCAGGGGGGGATTTCCGATTGATCCTGAATTTCGGAACTATTTGTCGAATGTGACGGAATCTTCTGTGCTACTTGCATTCCGCACGACAGAATGGTATAATATGGAAGGAATCGGAAGATTCCGATCCGATCAAATAAGGAGGATGTATGATGAAGGATTTTAAGAAGTATTTGGCCGAGTTTATCGGCACGTTTGTTCTGGTTCTTGTCGCCTGCGGTGTAGCGGTCAAGTCTACCTGCGCCACCAGTGAAGATGTCTTACTCACGGCGCTTGCCTTTGGCGGCGTAATCGTAGCGATGGCGTATTCGATCGGCAACATTTCCGGCTGCCACATCAATCCGGCCGTTTCCGTTGCGGTTTTGATCAATGGCGGAATGAAGTTGAAGGATTTCATCGGATACGTGATCGCCCAGTTCCTCGGCGCGATCGCCGGTGCTGCCGTACTCGGCGTGTTCCTCGGCGACTTTTCCGCACTCGGTGCGAACAACATCAATCCGGGCATCTGGCAGTCCCTGCTGATCGAAGTTGTATTGACCTGCATCTTCGTGCTCGCCGTACTCGGCGCAACGTCCAAGATCGAGAACAGCAAGGTTGCCGGGCTCGTGATCGGCGGTTCGCTTGCACTGGTCCATATGCTCGGCATCTGGCTGACCGGTACCAGCGTCAATCCGGCGCGGTCCTTCGGTCCTGCGCTGCTGCAAGGCGGTGAGGCCCTTGCGTGCTACTGGGTCTTCCTGGTAGGCCCGATGGTTGGCGGCGTACTTGCAGCCCTACTTTGGGAATTTTTGAACGGCAAGAAGGCATAACGCATTTTCACGCAGAACACCCGTTTGCTTCTTTGGCAAACGGGTGTTTTTTTTCTTGTCAATTGAGCTTATAGATGCGAAGCCCGTCAAATTTTCGAATCAGTTTCAACATGCTGTTGAACGGTTTCCAGTCCTTGCCTTGATCCGCTTCCGAAAGCTGTAAGTAATGTCGTGCGATCTCGAGTTCGCCGAAATCGCCGTTCATGCAGAGCTTGTGCTGACGCATTTGTTCGCGAAGCATGTATCGGTTGGCGCCATCCTCGATTGGAGTCGTTTCATACAGGTCGCCATAGGTCCAACCCATGGCGCGGTGCGACAGCACCCAACGGGCATGCTCCATCGGCGCGAACACCGCGATCTGCTCCTCGGTAAACGCATGCAGCATTTCAAAATCCACAGGTCGGTCGGTGTAGAAGCAGTCGATCGCGTTCAGGTACTTTGAAAAACTCTTGACCTGATTGATGTTGTACAGCTTGTACTCAAGGGACATGCTGTCAAACTCTTCTTCCAACGCTTTGACACTGATCTGGTTTTCCTCCCCTTCATAGCGATACCGTGCGTTCAGCGCAACAGCGAAGTCGTACATATGGAGGAAGCTGCTGCCGGACAAATAGGTGTGTTTGCTTCTGCGGTCTGCGGTGCGCATAAAGGTGGTAACAAACAGCGGATATTCGGAAAGATCGACGATCTTTTCAATGTCGGTTCGGAAACGCTGCTCCTTTTCCGCCATGTCGCTGTATGCCTTGAGCCGCGGCGGCGTGCCGACTCTGCCGCCCTGTTCCCACTTGCGATAGTTTGCTTCATACATTCCGATCTTTTCGGATTCCTCGGCATCGAAGCAATAGAGCGCATGAATCATTCCACGGGCAAAATCGAATTCTGCGTCCATCGGATGCAGCTCGGTGCGTGAATTTCTGCCGTAGGCGGTGCGATCCCAGCATTGCAGTTCATCGCAAAGCATCAGTAGATACGCGAGCGGATGCAGTTCCATTTTCAGCGGAGCTTTGCACTTGTCATCGGACTTATAGAACGCGATCGCAAACTTAAACAAGCTGTTGTGCAGCATGATTGCGGTCAACACATCCAGATGCGCTTCGTTGAGCATCTGCGCTCCGCATTTTTCTACAAGCTCCTGATACAGCCGGGTCGCGGAGAAAAACGCATGATCCATAAAATATCCGAATTGATCCGGCTGGGTCGGTTTCTGCTGAATCGTATCATAAAGATACGATTCCGTTACGTTGTATGCGTCCCCAAGCCGCTTTTCGATTCCGTATGCCAAAAGCTGTTCGACGTTTTCAAACGGTCTTCCGAACAGTTCCGTAAAGCGCAACTTTGCTTCTTCGCCGAGATTGTCGAGACAGTCGAGATCGCGGTAGGCAAGGTACATACTCCCGGGACCGCGTTTTTTGCGGTCCACTTCAAAATAAGCGAGTACCTGCTCGAACGGAATCTCAAACGGGTATCCGATGTCGTGAAACAGCGAGGTCAATCCCCAGTATTCAAGAAAGAATGCCGCAGCGCGATGTTCATCGACTTTCGGGGTAAAGCCATAAAATGTTTGAAACGTCTTACGAAATGTTTCGTTCGTTTCATAGATCGCAAGCCCTAAGGCGAATACATAGACCGAGTGAGAATAGTGGTCGCGGTGCTTCATCAGCAGGGAACTCGCATTCGATTCGAATTCCGAAAGCAACTCGATCATCTTGCTTGAACGGCCATACGCTCCCATGAACATCTCGAGGAAACTGTAATAGACCGTATACGCATCCTCGGCAACGCCGGAATCGATGAACGCTTCCAATTCCCGTTCGAGACAAAGCCGATCGATATCCATCTGCATGTTGTACGGGATCTGATTCGGACGGTAGCTTGTGCCGAGATAGTGTCCGGTTTCTTCTTCTTTTGTCTTTTCAGAGGAAAAACGCAGCGCTTCGCAGCGGTCATGCAAAAACCGCAAAGCAGCCGATTTCAGATCACTGCCCATTCTTCCCGCGCCGTACAACGCCGGTTCAAACGGGCCGACGTCCACGTGATAGCGCTCCTTGTTCATCTTACGCATCTGTTCCAAAGCGGTATAAGCCATAGTTTCCTCCCTATTGAATTAGTTGTCTCCCAACAAGAATTGATAACCGTCGCCTAAGCTGTCACGCGCCTTTTGCATGTTGTCGGAGATCCACACATTGCGCAGGTTTTTCAGCGTCAGCAGGATCGAAAGATCCGTAAGCCGTGGATTATTGGTGATATTGATCTCTTCGAGCTCCGGATGCTGCTCTATAAACGTCTTGAACGCTTCGTTGTCGAAATTGCATTCCTCGGCGTTGATGCCAAAGATTCGCTTGCCCTCCAGCACGTCCACCCATTTCGACGCCTGATGCCCGTTGATATTCAGATAGCTGAATTCGGGCACCAGCGCAAGGTACTGATACTCCGCATCACTCTCAAGCTCCCACCAGTCGATCTGCAGATCGAAGTGCGGCACGTCGCCATTTTCATCCGGCGTTTCGGCATAGGTGAAGTCGATCTCCTGAAGCCACGACAGCGTGCGGATCGGCACGCCGCCTCCGCCGAAGTCCGTGCGGACAAGATGCGGAAGTGCGCCGATGCCTTCAAGCGATTTGACGTTCGAATCGCGCACGCTGATGTCCTCGAGCTGCGGCAACGTAAACAGCAGGGAAACGTCCGTCACGCCCGGGCACCACTGCATACGGAACTGCCGCATGCTCGGCTGTTTCTCGACGCCGTTCAGATTCGTGATTGGCTGGCGGTTGATCTGCAGATTCCGAAGGTTATTCATCACGGGAAGGTCGTTGAGGTCCATGATGGGCCCGACTTCACAGGGGATGCGCTCACCGGTGCTGTCGCAGTGGATATAGGTTCTGCGCGTACCCCAATCGGTCTCAAACCACCAGTCGCCCCACGGACTGTGCACATAGTTTCCGGAGATCGCGATCTCCTTGATCATGTCAAGTACGCTCTCCGGCAGCGCAATGAATTCGTCGACCGTCATCAGCGGAAAATCGAACGAGAAATCGCAGTTCTCCGGGATCGCGGCAAGCGGAGAAAGATCGTCGAGCGTCAGTCCGTTGAAGTCCGCCCAACGGAGATTTGTAAGGTTCTGCACGCCCTGTACGCTTGTGACGCCGGTGTACTGAAGCCGCAGCTCTTCGAGATTTTGCAGCGTAAACGCCGCGGACGCATCGGTGAGCGACGGCGTGAACGCGACCTCTAACTTCCAAAGGTTTTCAAGGTTTTGCGCACCCTCGAGCGAGTCGAACGACTGATACTGCAGGGAAAGCTCTTCGAGCCCCGTCAATACGGACAGCTTTGAAAAATCGGTCAGCGTGCCGCGGTTTTCGATCACAACGTCGTGGCTTGCGTCGCCGTCGTTCGCGCGCAGCATAAAGGACGCCTGTCCGTCCTCCCACTGCTGATCCACCCAGTAATCGTCCCAACTGAAAATCACGTCGCCCACCATATTCAGCTTGTTCACACGTTTCAATACTGCACTCGGAAGCGTGTCGAGCTCGTCGAGCGAGAGAAGCGTGACGTCAAATTCGGCGGGCCGCCACCATTCGTCGGGATAGACGACCTCGTAATTTCGGAAATTGCCGCTTTCAACGAGAAGCTGCGCCTGCTCCTGAAGATGCGCCGGAACCTTCAGCACATTGCCGTTTTTGATCCCGTACAGCGGGGAAAGGTCGGTCACGTCGTTGGTTTCGATCAGCTCGATCGAAACGCTCTTTTCGGGGTTCATGCCGTCGAAGCAATGCAGATCATGGAGATCGACCGGCGTGCAAAGCGAGATCCAATCCGCTTCGAACGTCAAGAAATCGGGCAGGGTAAAGGTGCTGTCCAGATAGATCTGGTTGAATTTCAATCCGTTCATCGCTGACCAGTCAGTCAAGCGCGGACAGCCGGTGATTTCCAGATACAGCGTGCCGTAGCGCGTGGCAAGCAGGTTCTGAATACCGTCGAGCGAGGTTAAAAGCTGCGAATCGTCAATGATCAACCGATGCAGCGAAAGCTCCGGCATGCCCGAAAGCGATACGACGCCGTGCAGCAGCAGCTCCTGGGAGACGGTCGGGAACTGCGACCAATCGAGCGGTTCCCGGCTCCAATCGCTCATGCCGCTGCGGCACCAGAGTTCGAGGCTGTTGATCTTCGCGTCCTTGAGATAGGGCAGTGCGCTGCCGGTGCGGTCGGTGACGTTCAGGAAATTGTAGTTTTTGATCGCTTCGAGCCCGGACCAGTCCCGAACCTCCGCGATGCCAAAGGAGAAGCCGTTTTTGTTGACGATGTCCCAAAGGAAATTGACGTCATCAAGCTGTGATCCGTAGATTTGCAGGTCGTTGAGCTTCGG
>ONLX01000117.1 GCA_900318765.1 uncultured Eubacteriales bacterium | reverse complement strand
TGATGATGCTCATGTTCGTGCGCATGCTGCTCTGCAAGCGCGGCAAGGTCATTGTCGAGCGAGTTGCGGTGTTCCATCGCGTCGAGAATGTCCGTTCCGGTCAGCTGATCCCAAGGCGCGGCGATTACGACGGCGTCCGCGTTGTGTTCCCGGATCAAGTCAAGCGCGGCGTCGAGCTTTTCCTGGTTCAGATTCTGCGTGCGGCTGAGAATGATGCAGCCGGCTGCTTCGATCTGGTCATTGAAGAATTCGCCGAAATTCTTGTGATACACCTTTGCCTTTTTGGCGTCGACCACGGTGACGCAGCCGCCGAGCTGCACATCTTCCTTCAGCACGGACCCGATTGCCGCTTTCACGTCACTCAGTTTGCCCACGCCAGACGGCTCGATCAGAATATGATCGGGATGGAATTCCACAAGGACCTTCTTTAAGGCTTCGGCAAAATCGCCGACGAGCGAACAGCAGATGCACCCGGAGTTCATCTCCGTGATCTGAATGCCCGCATCCTGCAGGAACGCGCCGTCGATGCCGATTTCCCCGAATTCATTCTCGATCAAAACGATCTTTTGTCCGGCATACGCTTCGGCGATCAGCTTTTTGATCAGAGTCGTTTTTCCTGCGCCTAAAAAGCCGCTGAAAATATCAATCTTTGTCATATCAGTTCCTTTCCTTCGGCGAATGATCCGGGCAAGTGCCCATCATTCGCCATTTTCTTTATCGTATCACAAGTGTTCCAAAAAGCAAGCCCCATTCACAAAATTCTCACAATCGTTTTTTCCTATATCATAATGTGAGGACAAAAGCAGTTCAATGAATTGTTTATGATAGTCCCAAAATAGTACCATTTAGAACAACCAAAAATGATCCAAAATCGAACAATCTATCCCGAAATAGGAATAGAACGAACCGATCAAAAACCAATCAATCCTATAATTACACCAAAATGAAGGGAAATATAACAAGGGAACCCATCAATAACTCCTATATTTTTGAAATCAGAGATGAAAAAGAACCATAAATGCATTGAATTTGGAAAAATCATATCCCGAAAAGACACCTATTGACGAAAAATCGCGATTGTGATACGATATCCGCGCAAGAACAAGATAGGGAAAGTGCGGTGCGAATCCGCCACAGCCCCCGCTGCCGTGAGTCAACCAGCCGGAACGCCTATGCAGTTTTTGCATCACACCTCATGGCGGATTTTGCGGTGGGCAGAATCGGCGTAGTTTGCTGCACGCTGCTCCTCCGAAAAACGCTTCGGGGGAGTCTATTTTTTGTACGGAGGGTACGATGAAACAAAAACAAATCCTGTCCCTGCTGCTTGCGCTCGTGATGGCACTGAGCCTGTTTGCCTGCGCAAAGAACAACAACTCCGCGGCTGCGCCTGCGGAAACGGTCGCAACCGAAGCGCCCGCGGCAGCAACCGAAGCACCGGCAGAACCGAGCGAAGCACCGGTTGAGCAACCTGCCGAGCTGCCCGCAGAACCGGCGGCTGAAGGAGTGCGTGTTGTCGGAGAAGGCGCAACCAAAGTGACGATCGTCGTAACGATCGGCGAAGAAGTCCGGACCATTGAACTGCATACCGATGAAGCGGATCTGGCTGCGGCGATGAAAAAGGAAGGCCTTGCATCCGGCAGCGAATCCGAGTACGGTTTTATGGCCGATACGATCGACGGATATTTTGCCGATCCGGCCAAGGGCGAATGGTGGGTATTTACCAAGAACGGCGAAATGTGGATGAACTCGGCCGACAAGACGGATCTTGCAGACGGAGATTCTTACGAATGGTCGGTTTTGATCTATTGAGCAAATGAAACACGCGAAGCTGCGCAAACTCTGTATGCTCGCACTTTGCGCGCCGATCATCGTCGCGGGAAAAGTCGTGCTGGAACCGATACCGAACGTGGAGATTGTGACTTTTTTCATCATACTCTTTACGGTAGAGTTCGGTTGGCCCGCGCTGTTTCCCGTGGCGATTTTTGTTTTGGAGGAGGGGCTTCGATATGGGTTCGCTCCGCATTGGTATATTTTTTACTGCGTGATCTGGCCGCTGCTCGTCGTGCTGACGATGCTGGTGAAACGATGGATCAAGGACAGCGCACTCGGTTGGGCGATCTTTTCCTCGATCATCTTCGTTCCGATTTTCAGTATGACGAACGTACTTTTGCTGAAATGGCTGAAGCTTTTGGGCCGTGACTTTCAGATCCTCGCGTATCTGATTCCCGAGATCCCGTATGATATTGCGCACATCGTCGGAAACTTTGCCGTGACGCTCGCGTTGTTCAAACCGTTGTATCGCGTGATGGAACGGCTATTGCATCTGGGCAACGATCCGATTCCGGATTGACAAACGTCCGACCCGACCGTATAATGAAGATGAAAAAAATTCTGGGCCGGACAATTTTTTTGTTCCATCGAGAAGGGGTGAAATCGGATGAAGAAACTGGTGATCGCGCTCGGCGGGAATGCGCTCGGCAAAACACCGTATGAACAGCTTCGGTTGGTGCAGGAAACGGCCAAGCCGATCGTCGATCTGATCGAGGCGGGCAACGCGGTCGTGATCGCCCATGGAAACGGGCCGCAGGTGGGGATGATCAACCTTGCGATGTCGACGGCAGCCGGCGCGAAGGCGATTTCCTCTGATATGCCGTTTCCGGAGTGCGGCGCGATGAGCCAGGGGTATATCGGATATCACCTGCAGAACAGCATTCAAAATGAGCTTGCGGCGCGCGGCATCCGAAAATCGGTCGTTACGGTTGTGACGCAGGTTCTGGTGGACGAGAACGATCCGGCTTTTTCCCATCCGACGAAACCGATCGGCGCGTTCTATTCCAAGGAAGAAGCGGAGAGGATTGCCCGAGAAAAGGGCTACACGATGGTCGAGGATGCGGGAAGGGGCTACCGGCAGGTTGTTCCGAGCCCACTGCCGATCGATGTTGTGGAGAAGGATGCGGTCAATACGCTCGTTGACGCAGGACACGTGGTGATTACGGTCGGCGGCGGCGGTATTCCGGTCGTGAAAAAGGATGGAAAACTCGTCGGCGTGCCCGCGGTGATCGATAAGGATTTTGCCTCGGCAAAGCTTGCCGAACTGGTGAAGGCGGATCAACTCGTGATTCTGACGGCGGTCGATCGCGTTGCGATCCGATTCGGAAAGCCGGATCAGAAGGAGCTTTCTTCGATGACCTGCGAGGAGGCCGCGCGATACATTGCGGAGGGGCAGTTTGCCCCGGGATCGATGCTGCCGAAGGTGCGCGCGGCGATGTCGTTCGCCGAAACCGGCAGGGAAGCGATCATTGCTTCGCTGGAGCATGCGGCAGAGGCCCTGCGCGGCGAAAGCGGAACGGTTCTTACAAAAGAATAAAAGCAGGAGCGGGGCTGTTTCGATCGAAACGGCTCCGTTGCTTGCAGCGGGAGGCGTCAATAGGAAACGCAACTGGGAACCCCGAAATGTGGTATTTTTGATCGAAATAAATTTTATAAAATTTAATTGACCTCAATCAAAATAGATGATATACTATACTAAAACGCAAGGAGGGTACGATATGCAACAGTATGATGTAATTTTTCTCGGGAGCGGTCATGCCTGCTGGCACGGTGCGCTGCTTTTGAAGCTGGCGGGCAAAAAAGGTTGCGCTGGTTGAGCGTGATCTGCTCGGCGGAACCTGCACAAACTACGGCTGCGATGCGAAGATTCTGCTTGACGTTCCGTTTGTACACAAGGAAGCGCTTGACCGGTTCTCGGGAATCGGGCTCGGGCAGGCCGCGGAACTGAACTGGACGGAGCTGATGGCGTACAAGAAGCAGCTGATCGGCGGGATGCCTGCAGCGCTGAACGGGTTGTTTACGCAGTTTGGATTCGACATTCTGCGGGGCGAAGGCAAGCTGATCGACGCGCATACGATCGAGGTTGCCGGCGAGCGGTACGGCGCATCGTAAGCTGACGCCGACCGCGGAATTTGATTCGAATTATATTGCGCTCGATATTCTGCTTCCGATCCATCCGGCAATCCAATATCCGGCGGTTCCGAATCTTGTCTTTACGCTGCCGCGCATTGCGCAGGTGGGCGTTCCCGACGCCGACGTACGGCCTGATCTCTTCGCTGATCCCGCTGATGCTGAAACGATAAGCAAAC
>ONLX01000101.1 GCA_900318765.1 uncultured Eubacteriales bacterium | reverse complement strand
GACTGGATTGGACTCGCGTTGATTTGCGTCGTGCTGCCTGCGCTGCTGACCGGACTGTTCGGTCTGCTGCTGCGAAAGATCGGCTGGATCAAGGACGGCGATCTGAAGCTGCAATAAGAGGCAGAAAAAAACGCTCCCGGTTTGGGAGCATTTTTTAATTGGATGGGGCTTACAGCTGTACCTGCTGCTCGCTGTACGGAAGGATCGAGATTTCGAGGTTGCCGTTTTTGGTGCGCAGCGCGTCGATGAACGCTTTCTCCTCCGAAGGGTCCTTCATGCGGATCAGGTACGACAGGCGGAACATAGAGCCCATGCCCGTCGTCTTCACGCCGACCCGCTCCGCCTTCTTCAGATAGCGAGAGAAGGTGTCGTCAAACATATCCGTATATTCGAGCGATTCGGGAACCGTTACGCGGAGGAGCTTCTCCTCGCTCATCGCGCGATGCTCGAAGATATGCAGCGACGCGAACACGAAGTACAGCACGCCGAGCGCTACCAGGATGATCACGCCATACGCAAGATATCCCATGCCGAACGCGATTCCGGAGCCCATGGCGATCAGAATCGCGGCGATCTCATCCGCCGAACCCGGGGCGGAACGGAACCGGATCAGGCTGAACGCGCCGCCGATCGCGACCCCCGCGCCGATGTTTCCGTTGACAAACGTGATCACCGCGCCGACAACGAACGGCACCAACGATACGACAATGAAGAACCGCTTCGTCGACCGGACGCGCAGCGACATCAGCCACGCAAACAGTACGCCCGAGACAAGCGCCGTTGCGGCCATCCAGAAAAACTCCGCCGTCGTGACGGACGATGAATAAATCGAATCAAACATGTTGTTTCCTCCTTCCCTTATTCCCCGTTATGCGCGGTGCGAAAGCACCTGCCGCTTATAGGCTTCCCCGTATTTGGAAATGCTGCCCTGCCGGATGCCGGCGTTTGTCAGAATCCCGGTCAGCCACAGCGGTATCGCCTGCTGAATCTTCAGCTCCAGGATCGTTTCGCCCGGCGCCAAGAGCGGTGTGCCGTCCGTTGAGGTGTCCAACCTCAGATCATCGGTCCGATAGCGCGGATTCGCGTCGATCGTGAGCCGCAGATCGCCGTCCGGCTCATAATACGCCGTGCGATCATAGAGGATCAGGCACGTCGGCTCCAACGATCCGTAGAAATCGCGGAAATACGTCAACTCCCGGTCGATCTGTCCGCCTTCAAACGAATCGGTTTCCCCGCGGAAGAACGATTCGACCGTCGGGATCGTCGTGGCGACGCGCCGCTTATACACAACGCCGTACGCCTTGCGCTTGAGCTCGAGAAAGACGGTCGAGTTTTCCGAAGCAAGCCCATAGGAGCGCAGCCGGATCTTCTCCTTGAACGCGGGCTTCTCCACCGAAGCGCGGATCAGGCGCGCATCCGGCGTATCGTAATACAGCGAAGCAATCGTGGTCAGCCCGAACGCGTCGACCCGCATATGCCCTTCCAGTTGCCGGACAAGGGTTGCGGTCTGCTCTGCGGAGAGGATGTATTTGAGTTCATAGCGTTTCATTACAACGATCGGTTGCTTCATGGTCATTCACCTGCCTGTTCCTTTGCCTTGTTCTTCAGAGTTTGTTCCACGGCCGAAAACAGCTCGCTCGGTCGGAACGGGAGCGGGATCGCGCCGTCCGCCGTCCAGCGGTCGCCGGACTCGTTTTTCAACAGCAGAACCGGAATTCGCTTTGCTTGCAGCGCTTTATGCAGCCGTTCCATTTGGGACGATCGGTCGCTCACGAGAGCAAGATCGAACGGATCGCTTTGCAGCGCGTCGATCGCCTCGGTCGCGCCGCCCGCCGAAATCACCGCGTACCCGCGCTTCTTCAGCAGGACGGAATAGCTCCGCCTTAGCTCCCGATTCGGATCGACAAACAATACCCGTTTCATGCGCCCTCCCCCGTTGAACCTCGTTCCGTGACTCTTCCTTGATGACGGGTTCAGTATACCCGGTCTTCCTTAAACGGAGTTTAAAGGAAATATAAAACATACAAAAAAACGGAGAGAGCTCATGCTCTCTCCGTTCGTTTGAATCGGGATTATTCGACTTCTATCAACGTATAGGCGCGGCTGCCGAATCCGAGCGCATCCGCGGCTTCGATCGTATGGATGCCGTTGCGGCTCTCGACACGCTCCACAAAATGGTCGCGGCCCGGATCGTTCGATTGATAAATCAGGTCGATGCACGCCTGATCGAGCGCAACCGGATCGAGGGATGCGAGCACGCCGATGTCCTCCATGCACGGGTCCTCCGCCACGGTGCAGCAATCGCAGTCGACCGACAGATTCTTCATGACATTGATAAACGCGATCCGCCCCGCAAAGTGCCGTACAACGGTCGACGCGGCGTCCGCCATCGCCTCCGGAAACGCATTCCGGTCCGCATGCACGTTCCAGGCTTCAATGTTGTCGTCACTCTTGCCCGCGGAATGGATCAGCGCCTTGCCCGCAGCGCTTGCGCAGCCGATCGAAAGCTGCTTGAGCGCTCCGCCGTAACCGCCCATCGGATGGCCCTTGAAATGCGCAAGCACGAGCATCGAATCATATTGCTCAATGTGTTTGCCGAGATGATTTTCCTTTAAGATCTTGCCGTTTTCAACCGGCCAGATCACGTCCGGCCCCTCGGCGTCCATCAGGTCGACGTCAAACAGCTCGCTCCAACCGTGCTCCTTCAGCAATCTGCGGTGCGGATCGGTATGGTCGCGCACGCCGCCGAACGCATCGCCGTATGCCGTGTTGCATTCGACGATCGTTCCCTGCACCTGTTCCACCATCGGTTTCCAGAACGCCGGACGCAAAAAGTTCTGATTTCCTTTTTCGCCCGAATGGACCTTGACCGCAACCTTTCCCATAAGCGTGATGCCGAGCTTCTGATACAGCCGGACAACGGACTCGGGCGTAATCTCGCGCGTAAAATAGACGTTTGCCATAGCTTGCTCCTTTCGGATTCGATACTTTTATTATATCGGAACACGCCGATTCCTGTCAAAGGATTTTTTCGGCGAACGAAAGGATTTGACAGAATGACCGTTTCGGCGTAAAATGATTCCATTCTCGGCCATGGCCGATCGATTCGGAGGGGGATATGCGGGAGTTCGGACGCGCTGTGAAGTTTCTGTTGTTTTCCATCAGCGCAGGGCTGATCCAGATCGGCAGCTTTGCTTTGATGAACGAGCTGCTGCATTGGCCGTACTGGATCTGCTATCTCGTTGCACTCGTGCTGTCGGTGCTTTGGAACTTCACGCTGAACCGGAAGTTCACGTTCCGCTCCGCCGCGAACGTCCCGATTGCGATGCTGAAGGTTGCCGCATACTATGCGGTCTTCACGCCGCTTTCCACGCTTTTGGAGCATGTCTTGACCGATTCGCTGCTTTGGAACGAATACCTGGTCACCGGCATCAATATGGTACTGAACTTTTTGACCGAGTTTTTGTACCAACGGTTCTTTGTGTTCGGCAAGTCGATCGACACGGCCAAAAAGGAGAATTTGGATGAAACGCACACCGATTGAACAGCGCAAGCTTCCCGATTACACGCGCGGCGAGGAGATCATGAACATGGTCACGCACATCGTCGGCGGAGCGATCGGGATTGTCGTACTCGTGTTCGGAATTCTGATTTCCGCTTGGCACGGCAACGTTTGGGGCATTGTGGGAAGCTCCATTTACGGCGCCGCGATGATCTGGCTCTATACGATGAGCAGCGTCTATCACGGGCTGAAGCCGGGACGTGCCAAGAAGGTCATGCAGGTCCTCGATCATTGTACGATTTACGCGCTGATCGCCGGAACCTATACGCCGATCCTGCTCTCCTCCCTGCGCCCGCTGCATCCCGTGCTCGCATGGGTCTGCTTCGGCATCGAATGGGGCCTTTTGGCGCTCACGACGACGCTGACTGCGATCGACCTTCGGAAATACCGCGTTTTTTCGATGATCTGCTATATCTTCATGGGTTGGCTTGTGATCTTCATCGCGCCGCAAACGATCGAAGCGATCTCCCCTGCCGGGTTCTACTGGCTGCTCGGCGGCGGAATTGCCTATACCATCGGCGCGATCCTCTACGGAATCGGCAGCAAGAAGCATTGGTTCCACTCGATCTTCCACATTTTCGTCCTGATCGGAAGCATTTTACAGGCCGTTTCGATCCTGTTCTACGTCCTGTGAAATTGCCGTAAAAACACCGTTGCACAGCTTGTATTTTGGGGATGGACAGGGTATACTTTCTTCAAATTATATAGGATTTGAAGGCAGGGTTGCAGGATGCTTACCGAACTTATGAACTATCTGATCGCCGCGGACCCCGAGGTCGGCAACGCGATCGCCGCAGAATACCGGCGGCAGCAGAACAATATCGAACTGATCGCTTCGGAGAACTTTGTCAGTCCCGCCGTGCTCCTTGCCGCGGGATCGGTTCTGACAAACAAGTATGCCGAGGGATATCCCGGCAAGCGGTATTATGGCGGCTGCCAGAACGTGGACACCGTGGAAACGCTCGCGATCGAGCGCGCAAAGGCGCTCTTTGGCGCAAAGTTTGCCAACGTGCAGCCGCATTCCGGCGTGCAGGCCAACTATGCCGCGTACATGGCGCTGACGAATCCCGGCGATATGGTCCTCGCGATGCGGTTGGATCAGGGCGGGCATCTCTCGCATGGCAGCTCCGTCAATTTCTCCGGCCGCTATTATCACATCATTCCCTACGGCGTCACGCAGGACACCAACGTGATCGATTATGACGAGGTGCGGCGGCTCGCAAGAGATTACCGGCCGCGCATGATCTTAGCCGGCGCGTCCGCCTATCCGCGCGTGATTGACTTTC
This sequence comes from uncultured Eubacteriales bacterium, assembly GCA_900318765.1. Classification (GTDB taxonomy): domain Bacteria; phylum Bacillota; class Clostridia; order Christensenellales; family CAG-138; genus UBA3792. The sequence goes on along the minus strand of ONLX01000101.1, from coordinate 6,005 downwards.
AAGCATTTGCCGAGATCGCGCACGAGGTCGGCGCCTATCTGATGGTCGATATGGCGCACATCTGCGGGCTCGTTGCCGCCGGGCTGCATCCGAGCCCCGTTCCGTATGCCGATGTTGTGACCTGTACAACGCACAAGACGCTGCGCGGTCCGCGCGGCGGTCTGATTCTGATGAATGACGAAACGATCGCGAAGAAGATTCGCAGCGCGATCTTCCCCGGCTCTCAAGGCGGCCCGCTCGAGCACATCATCGCAGCAAAAGCGATCGCGTTCGGCGAGGCGCAGAAGCCTTCGTTCCGGGACTATCAGCAGAACATTCTCAACAACGCAAAAGCGCTTGCAAGCGGTCTGATGCAGCGCGGATTCGACCTCGTTTCGGGCGGAACGGACAACCATCTGATGCTCGTAGACCTGCGCAAGTTCCGCATCACCGGGCTTGAAATGGAACATCGGCTCGACGCGGTGCGCATCACGGCGAACAAGAACGCGATCCCGTTTGATACCGAACGGCTCACGGTCACGAGCGGACTTCGGCTCGGTACGCCCGCCGTTACGACGCGCGGCTTCACAACCGCGGACATGGACCGGATCGCGGAATGCATCTACTTGGCGGCAACGGATTTTGAAGGCACGAAGGATCGTGTAATCGAAACGGTGGACGCGCTCGTGAAGGCGCATCCGCTGTACGAATAAACTTGCAAAAGAGGCTGTTCAAAACCTCCCTGTCATTTCGAGCGTCCGTCACCGGAACGATGCTCTTTGGATGACAAATGAGACGGTTTGAACAGCCTCTTATTTTAAGAATCCGCAAGGTCGCGCACGCGGATCGCCAGGACGCCCCAGTGCGCTTGTTCCTCCGGTGTATAATAGGCATCCATATCCCGCGGAGAGGCGGCGGCAATTGTCTCCTCGGAGTATCCGATCGCACGAAGCGGAAGAGCGGCATACAACGCGTCGAACGAATCGAACCGATACAAGGCTTCGACCGAAACGTACAGCGTTTCCGTTTCATCTTCGGTACTCTCAAACCGAATCGCGTCGCCGTTCTGAAGCGCGCGCCGCTTCTCATCGTTCAATCGCAATTCAAACTGCTTCTGACCGGATTCGATCATCTCCATCGGCTCCGGCTGCAGCCGCATCCGATGCACGCGGCGACTGAAAAACAACGTCGGCGTTTCGATCGAAACAATCGAGCGAATCTGGCTTGCATAGAACAGCCAATGATCGATCTCCAATGCGTCTTCCTCTCGGCCAAACGCGGCAAGGCAATATTCCGCGCTGTCAAACGCGCATTCCCCGTCGAACACGGCGCCATCGGAATCAAGGATCCGAACGCACTTGCCGTCCCAATTCGATAGCTCCATAACTCCCTCCTTTTGCGGGTCAAAAAACGCTTCGAAGGCGATACGCCCTCGAAGCGCAGAATCACAAGATCGGGTTATTTTGATTCGACCGTTCTCTGATAGCAGGCTTTCGAATCCAACGCGATGATTCCGAGGAACACCGGCTGCGCAAGCGCGAGACCGACGCCGAATCCCGTCGACCGACCGAATGTATGCGCCCACTTGATGCACATCTTGATCCAGAGAATGATGCCGTAAATCGGGATCAGGAACAGAAACAGGCGGAACCCGTTGCCGTCAAACTCCTCGCACAGCATATAGAGATTGTAGCCCGGAACCAAACCCTTCCACGGCGTAATATCCATCTTCTGAAACACCATGTACATAAACAGCAGCGTTGCGCCGAGCCAGATGAGACCAATTACATAAGACATAATCCACACCTCCGTGTTTTCCTACTTATATTTTATGCCGCATGACCGTTCTTGTCAAGGGAAAACGGTTTTTTTCGCGGAATCGTTGCAAACGGCGCGGGCCGATGGTATACTGATTTCACCAAGCGAAAGGCGGAACCCCAATGAATATTCTTGTAATCGACGGACAGGGCGGGCGCATCGGGCGCGAAGTAATTGAACGGATCAAAGCGGAAGGGATCGACGGCGTTGTGACCGCCATCGGCACGAACAGCATCGCGACCGCCGCCATGCTCAAAGGCGGCGCGGACCTTGCCGCAACCGGAGAAAATGCCGTGCGGGTCAACGCGCGCAGCGCGGACGTGATCATCGGGCCGATCGCCATTGTGGTGGCGGATGCGCTGCTCGGCGAGATAACGCCCGATATGGCTGTTGCTGTCGGTCAGAGCCCTGCAAAAAAGCTGCTGATCCCGACCGGGCATTGCAACAATACCGTCATCGGTGTTGCGGACTACTCCATTAAAGCGCTGCTCTGCGGCGTCATTGACGCGTTGAAGGCGCTTTGAGCCAAAAAGCAACACAAAGGGTTCGGAACAACCGAACCCTTTATGCTTACTTATGATAGGTTTCGTTGCGGCGGATCTTGTACGCGCGAAAGAGCTGTTCGAGCAGAACCAACCGCGCGATTCGATGCGGAAGCGTCATATCCGAGAGCGAAAGCGTTTCGTTCGCGCGGCGCAGCACCGCTTCGGACAGGCCGAGGCTTCCGCCGATCACGAACGCGATCGTACGAACACCGCGCGATTCGAGCACCTCAAGATGCTCCGCAAACGACTCGGACGTGTACCGTTTCCCGCCGATCGCAAGCGCGATTACCGTATCCTTCGGATCGATCGCGGCGAGCAGGCGCTCGCCTTCGCGCAGCTTGACCTGCTCCTCCTCCGCGCGGGACAGCGAGTCCGGCGCTTTTTCATCGGCAACCTCGCAAATTTTCAGCGTCGCAAATCGCGAGAGCCGCTTTTGAAATTCGGCACAGGCCTCCGTAAAATACGCTTCCTTCAGTTTTCCGACACAGCAGATCTTGATCGTCATGCCAATTCAAAAATGCCCGTAGGCCGGTCACGCAGCGCAAGTGCGATCTGCATTCGATCCCCGATCCCGGCCGCGTCCAGCGCGGCATGAACGGTGATCAGCGCAATGTCCGGCGCATTGTTCTCGGCCGAAAGATGGCCGAGGATCGCGCTTTTTACCCCCCTATGGTACAGCTCGACGAGCGCGCTCGCGCAGTCCTCATTGCAAAGATGGCCCGTTCCGGACAGGATGCGGCGCTTGAGCGGATACGGATACCCGCCCGCCATCAGCATATCCACGTCGTGATTCGCTTCGAGCAGCACAAGGTCGCTTCCAGACAGCGCATCGAGCATCCGCTTATCGATATGCCCGGTATCGGTACAGATCGCCGCGCGATGATCCCGATGTGTGAAGACGTAGCCAACCGTTCCGGCAGCGTCGTGATGCACGCGAAACGGCAGCACGCCGACCTCGCCGATAAAGAACGGGCGATCGTTCTCGAACACGCAGACGTTTTTCGGCGCAACGTCCGGCAGTACGTTCTGCATCCGGCTCCAGACCTCCGTGTTCGCGTATACGGGGAGATCGTATTTTTTCGAAAGGATATTGACGCCCTTGATGTGATCGCTGTGGTCGTGCGTGATCAGAATAGCCGTCAGCGACGCCGGATCGCCGCCGACGCTCCGCAACAGCTCCGTGATTCGCTTGCACGAAAGCCCCGCGTCGACCAACAGGCGGACATTCCCCGCCTCCAGATACGTCGAATTTCCCGACGATCCGCTGCACAACGGACAAAAACGCATAACTACCCTCTCCTCCGACATTCCCGACGATTATATCATACTTTTGCAAGGGATTCAAGAAGAGCCGCGAAATGATCTTCCTTCGGTAAAAGGAGATTGTCTTTCGGCAGGAAACCGTACCGGACCCCGTTATAGTTCTAAAATAATATATAATATACTTGAAAATCGAAGGCTTCCGCGGTACAATACTGTCGGAACAGGAGGGAATCATCATGCGATTTACGAAAATGGAGGGGCTCGGCAACGATTATCTCTATGTGTACGGCACGCCGACGGACCCCGAGGCGCTGTCCGTGCGGCTTTCGAATCGGCACTTCGGCATTGGCGCGGACGGCATGATCTGGATCGAGCCGAGCGAGATCGCGGATTTCAAAATGCGCATCTTCAATGCGGACGGCAGCGAGGCCAAAATGTGCGGAAACGGCATCCGCTGTGTCGGCAAATACGTTTACGACAAGGGCCTGACCCAAAAGACGACGCTGACCGTTGAAACGCTTTCCGGTATCCGCACGGTGCGCCTGCTGTTTGAAGACGGCGCCGTGACCGGCGCGACCGTCGATATGGGATCGGTCACAATGGAGCCGGAACGCGCCCTTTCCCTTGCGGATGGGACGGCGATCGTCTGCCCCGTCTCCGTCGGCAATCCGCATGCCGTCTGCTTCGTGCCCGATGCCGAGGCCGTTCCGCTTGCGTCGTTCGGCCCGGCCGTCAACGCCTGCTTTGAAGGCGGCGTGAACGTCGAATGTGTTTCCGTCACGGGGGACAACGCTCTGCGCATGCGTGTCTACGAGCGCGGCAGCGGCATTACGATGGCCTGCGGGACCGGCGCGTGCGCGGCGGCGTATGCCGCATGGCAGACCGGGCGCTGCAAAAGCGACACGCCGATCGCCGTCCGCCTTGACGGCGGTACGCTCTCGATCGGGCTGAGAGAGGACGGACACCTGCTGATGACCGGCCCGGCGAACACGGTCTTTGAAGGGAAGGTAACGCTATGAAACTGAATCCGTATTTTGCCGATCTGGATGAATCGTACTTCTTTTCGGAGATGCGGGCGCGTACGGATGCCTATGCCGCAATGCATCCCGATGAGCACCTCTACCGCATGGGGATCGGGGATGTTACACAGCCGCTCTGCCCCGCCGTGATCCAGGGGCTGATGCGCGGCGTGCGCGATCAGTCGACAATGGAAACCTTTCACGGCTATCTGTTCGAATGCGGAACGGATTTTCTGCGCAGCGCGATCGCCGAGCATTATGCGACGCGCGGCGTAACGCTTTTTCCCGAGGAAATCTTCATCACAAGCGGCGCGGGCGATGAGATCGGCGCGCTCGGTGACCTGTTTTCGTCCGACAACACCGTGCTCGTCACCGAGCCCGCCTACCCCGCCTACGTGGATACGAGCATCATGGGCGGGCGGCGTATCGTGCATCTTCCCTCCGGCAAGGCGGATGGGTTTCTGCCGATGCCGGTGCCGGATCTTAAAGCCGATCTGATCTTTCTTTGCTCGCCGAACAACCCGACCGGGGCCGCATATACCAAGGCGCAGCTCAAGGAATGGGTCGATTATGCCAACACGCAGGAGGCTGTGATCCTGTTCGACGCAGCCTACGAGGCATTCATCACCGACAGCGACGTGCCGCACAGCATTTTTGAGATCGATGGGGCCGAGCGCTGCGCCATTGAAATCTGTTCCCTGTCCAAAACCGCGGGCTTTACGGGCACGCGCTGCGGCTATACGATCGTGCCGAACGCGCTGATACGCAACGGGCAGTCGCTTCGCGCACTTTGGGTGCGCAGCCGCACGACTAAGACCAACGGCATTTCCTACATCCTGCAGCGCGGCGCGGAGGCTGTGTTTACCCCCGCCGGGCAGGCGCAGACCAAGGCCTCGATCGCGGTCTATCAGGAGAATGCGCGGATATGGATGGATGCGTTGGACCGTGCCGGGCTTTGGTACACAGGCGGGCGGAACGCGCCGTATATCTGGGTCGCCTGCCCGAACGGACGTTCGAGCTGGGCCATGTTCGATCTGCTTTTGACCAAGGCACAGATCATCGTCACACCGGGCGTGGGGTTTGGGGCCTGCGGCGAGGGGTTCTTCCGCATCTCGATGTTCTCCGAGCCGAGCGAGGCATCAGCCGCCGCCGAGCGTTTCCTCTCGCTGATGCAGACGCTGTAAATCCAGTGCAAGACAACAGACGGGATCGATTCTGATTCTCGTTTGACAAATCCAAACAGATGGAGACCTTCCGGGAAGCGATGCCTTCTCGGAAGAGTTTTGTTTACTGCGCGATCGGTTTGCGAAAGGATGCCGCGTTCCATTCTTCGCGCGAACCTATATTGTACCCGATCTTGCGTTCAACGATTCTTCGCCTT
>ONLX01000102.1 GCA_900318765.1 uncultured Eubacteriales bacterium | reverse complement strand
GATATGGTGCAAAAAGAGGATGTTTCTGTCGGTTCAACGGGAACGGATGCGTTGTTCCGTGTATCGCACAGCGACGCGGGGCTGCCGAAGATCGAGCTGTTCTCCCGAATCTTTCCGGGCGCGACATGGCGTTTCGTTGCCAAGGACGCCTCGTTCCCCCATTTTGAAGGACATTGGGAACATGGCGGGGAGCACCTGCTGATCCTTGCGGTCCGCGGGACGTATGCGCCGCAGCCGCCCAAAGGGCTTTCCGGATTCACGCGGTTTTTGCGCTCTGACGGCGCAGGATACTGGGTACGGATTCTGCCCGATCCGCTTTCGTAACGTAGGTGACCGCAACTATATATTTTACTCGTTCTTGACATTCTGCATTTCTGTGGTATGATAGGGGTAGTGGTAAAAATTTACCCTGAAAGTGCAGGAGGTTGTATGAATCAGTATATCGAGCGGGTTTTGGCAGACGTAAAGCGGCGCGACGCACACGAACCGGAGTTTCTGCAGACGGTCGAGGAGGTGCTTCGTTCTCTGGAAGTTGTTGTGGAGCAGCATCCGGAATATGAGAAAGCCGGGCTTTTGGAACGGCTTGTCGAACCGGAGCGCGTGATCCAGTTCCGTGTCCCGTGGGTAGACGATCAGGGTGCTGTCCGCGTGAACCGCGGATTCCGCATTCAGTTCAACAGCGCGATCGGCCCGTATAAGGGCGGTCTGAGGTTTGCATCGCATGTGAACCTCTCGGTCATGAAATTCCTCGGCTTTGAGCAAACATTCAAGAACAGCCTGACCACGCTGCCGATGGGCGGCGCAAAGGGCGGATCGGACTTCGACCCGAACGGCAAGAGCGACGCGGAGATTATGCGGTTCTGCCAGTCGTTTATGACGGAGCTGTATCGGCACATCGGCCCGAACATCGATGTTCCTGCCGGCGATATCGGCGTCGGAGGACGTGAAATCGGCTATCTGTTCGGTCAGTATAAACGGATCCGCAACGGATTCGAAAACGGCGTTCTGACCGGCAAGGGACGCAGCTACGGCGGTTCGCTCGTCCGTCCCGAAGCCACGGGTTGGGGCGCGGTCTATTACCTTGTCGAAGTTCTGAAGCATGAGCACGATACGATCGAGGGCAAGACGATCGCGATCTCCGGATTCGGCAACGTGGCATGGGGCGTCGCCATGAAGGCGAGCCAGCTCGGCGCTAAGGTCGTAACGCTTGCGGGACCCGACGGCTACATCTATGATCCGGATGGCGTCGGAACCCGTGAGAAATGGGATTACATGCTCGAAATGCGTTCCTCCGGCCGCAATCGCGTGCAGGACTATGCGGATCGGTTCGGCGTGGAGTTCTTCCCGAAGGAGAAGCCCTGGGGCCGCAAGGTCGATATCGCAATGCCAAGCGCATACCAGAACGAAATCGGCATGAAGGAAGCCGAAGCAATGGTGCAAAACGGCGTGAAGTATTATATTGAAGTCGCGAACATGCCGACGACGAACGAAGCGCTGTTCTATCTGATGCAGCAGAAGGGACTGATCGTTGCGCCGTCGAAGGCGGTCAACGCGGGCGGCGTTTCCGTTTCGGGACTCGAGATGAGCCAGAACTCCGAACGCCTGAGCTGGACGGCCGAGGAAGTCGACGCTCAGCTGCACAAGATTATGAAGAACATTCACGACGCTTCGATGGAAGCGGCCGAAGAATGTGGGCTCGGTTACAACCTGGTTGCCGGCGCGAACATCGCCGGATTCAAGAAGGTGGCCGACGCAATGATGGCGCAGGGAATCGTCTGATCCGTAGTATGGGACAATCGGTCGAACCCGATGCACTCCACTCATTGCGTTGGGAACGGCTGTAAAAAAGGAGGAAACCAATTTCCCTCGGCTTAGGGTGCGGCACTGTGGAGACGTGTCGCAATGCGTGTCCGACATTCGCGCGGAACGCGAGGCGGTTCGGTGGAGAAGTCCGGGGCCGCCAAGGTCAAGGCAGTATGGCAACTTTGTCACTCAGAAACATCAAGAAGGTCTACGACAACAAGGTCACGGCGGTTGACGACTTCAACCTCGAGATCGCGGACAAGGAGTTCATCGTCTTTGTCGGTCCGTCCGGCTGCGGCAAATCCACAACGCTGCGCATGGTCGCAGGGCTTGAGGACATTTCCGGCGGCGAGCTGTACATCGACGGGAAGCTCGTCAACGACGTTGCGCCGAAGGACAGAGACATCGCGATGGTGTTCCAGAACTACGCGCTGTATCCGCATATGTCGGTGTATGAGAACATGGCGTTTGCGCTGAAGCTGCGCAAAACTCCGAAAAAGGAAATTGACCAGAAGGTCAGAGAAGCGGCCGAAATCCTCGGCATCACGGAGTACCTGAACCGCAAGCCCAAAGCGCTTTCCGGCGGGCAGAGGCAGCGTGTCGCGATCGGCAGAGCCATCGTTCGCGAGCCGAAAGTCATGCTGATGGACGAACCGCTTTCGAACCTCGATGCCAAGCTCCGCAACGAGATGCGCGCCGAGATCATCAAGCTGCGCCATCGGATCAACACCACGTTTATCTATGTTACCCACGATCAGACCGAGGCGATGACGCTCGGCGATCGCATCGTTATCATGAAGGACGGCTTCATTCAGCAGATCGGGACTCCGCAGGAGCTGTTCAATCATCCGGCGAATCTGTTCGTCGCAACGTTCATCGGCTCGCCGCAGATGAACCTGTTTGACGCTGAGCTCAAAAAGACGCAGGGCCGATACAGCGTCGTGATCGACGGTGTGGAATTCCCGTTCTCCGAGGAAAAGCAGGCGCAATTTAAGGCGGCAGGCGTTGAACCGCAGGCGGTGAAGTTCGGCATCCGTCCGGAGCACATCACGCTCTGCAAAGAGGGCGAAACCGGTCCGCAGCTTCAGGCAACCGTCGACGTGTCCGAGATGATGGGTTCCTCGATCCATCTGCATGGCAATGTGAACGGACGCGACGTCGTTCTCGTGCTGCAGACCGTCGATCTGCCCGCCGAACATCAGCTCGGTTTCAAGTACGGCGAAGAGATCCGCATCGCCTTCAATACGAACTTGATGCATCTGTTCAGCGCAGAAACCGGAACGAACCTGATCTGACGTTTCTTTCATACAAAAAGGCCGTTGCAATCATGCAACGGCCTTTATTGTTGTTCAGCTCAATTCGAATGCGCCGGTATGCAGTTGGTAATACTTGCCCTTTTGCGCAAGCAGCGCGTCGTGTTCGCCGCGTTCGATGATCTCCCCGTGCTCGAGGACCATGATGCAGTCGGCATTCCGCACCGTCGAAAGCCGGTGCGCGATCACAAACACCGTACGTCCCTTCATCAACGCATCCATGCCCTTCTCGATCAGTTTTTCGGTACGCGTATCGATCGAGCTGGTTGCCTCGTCGAGAATCAGCACCGGCGGATCGGAAACCGCCGCCCGCGCAATGGAAATCAGCTGGCGCTGCCCCTGCGAAAGGTTCGCGCCGTCCGCAACAAGCTGCGTATTGTATCCCTCCGGCAGATGCGAAATGAAGAAGTGCGCGTTCGCGATCTTCGCCGCGCGGATACAGTCCTCATCCGTCGCATCGAGCCGTCCGTAACGGATGTTCTCCATCACGGTGCCGGTGAACAGGTGCGTATCCTGCAGCACCATGCCAAGCGAATGCCGAAGGTCATCCTTTTTGATCTCCCGGATCGGGATCCCGTCGTACGTGATCGTACCGTCCGTAATGTCATAGAACCGGTTGATCAGGTTCGTGATCGTCGTCTTGCCCGCGCCGGTCGAGCCAACGAACGCAATCTTCTGGCCGGGATAGGCATACAGCGTCACATTATTCAGAACCTGCTTTTTGCCGTCGTACGAGAAATCCACATCGGTAAAGCGGACGTCGCCGCGCAGCGGAATCAGTTCCTCCTTGCGCTTCCACGCCCATTTGCCCGTGCGCCGCGCGGTTTCCGCAAGCTTGCCGTCCTTCTCCTCAACGCGCACCAGCGTAACCGTTCCTTCGTCCGGTTCGGACGGCAGATCGATCAGCGCAAAGACGCGCTCCGCGCCCGCAAGCGCAAGCAGGATCGAATTGAACTGCTGCGAAATCTGCGAGATGCGGTTCGCAAACTGACGCACGTACTGCAAAAACGAAATCAATGCCGCGCTCTGTACCAGCAGGATCTGGTACTTTGCGAAAAACGTGCCTTCCGCAAGAAACGGTTCGCCCGGGGTCGGCGCTGCAAGCAGCACGCCGACCGTGCAGATCAGCGCATAGAAGATGTGCGACAGATTGTTCATGATCGGCCCGACGATGTTTGCAAACGTGTTCGCGTCGGTTGCCACCGTACAGAGCTCATCGTTCATGGCCTCGAACGCGGCCAACCCCGCCTTTTCGTGGTTGAACACCTTCACGACCTTCTGACCTTCCATCATCTCCTCGATGTAGCCGTTCACGCGGGAGAGCGCTTTTTGCTGTTTTTGGAAATTCTTCCGGCTCTTGCCGCCGATGATCTTGATCACGTAGTAAATGCAGATGCACATCACGATCGCGACAAAGAACAGCGAGACCGAGAGATAGAGCATCATGCCGATATAGGCAATCAGGCTCGTCACCGAAATCAGCATTTGCGTGATGGAGTTCTGCACCATCTCCCGCACCGCGTCGATATCGTTCGTGTAATAGCTCATCAGCTCGCCGTGCGTATGCCCGTCGAAGAACGAAACCGGCAGCTTCTGCATCTTGGCGAACATTTCCTTCCGCATCGCGCACATGATGCGCGCGGAGCAGCTGAGCATCAGACGATTGAACAAAAAGTTCGTCCCGCAACCGATCGCGTACAGCGCGCCCATGCCGATCAGCAGTGCGGCATACCGAGCGGTATCGGCATTCGTGCCCGCCTCCAGAACCGCAACGAGCGGATCGAGCATATAATACGTCAGCGTCGTAGCTGCGGAGTAGACCAGAATTCCGATCAGGGCGATCACGAGCTGCACCTTGCATTCGCGATAGTATTTCATCAGCCGCAGCAGCGTCTTCATCGGATTCTCGGCGCGCTTGCCGCCCATCTTGCTGTCAAACGAAGATCCTCTCGGCATTACGCAGCCACCTCCTTCGTCTGCGACGCATACACCTCGCGATAAATCTCGGAGCGCTGCATCAGCTCCTCATGGGTACCGACATCCGAGATCCTGCCCTGATCCATAACAATGATGCGATCGGCATTCATCACAGAGGCGATGCGCTGTGCAATGATCAGCTTCGTCGTGTCCTTCAGCGTATCCCGCAGCCCGCGCCGGATGCGCTCGTCGGTCGCGGTATCGACCGCGCTCGTCGAGTCATCCAGAATCAGAATCTTCGGCTGCTTCAGAATCGCGCGCGCTATGCACAGGCGCTGCTTTTGCCCGCCCGAAACATTGCTTCCGCCCTGTCCGAGATCCGTATCGTACCCATCCGGGAACCGCATGATAAATTCATCGGCGCAAGCGATATCGCACGCCGCGCGAATCTGTTCGTCCGACGCGTTCGGATTGCCCCAACGCAGATTGTCACGGATCGAACCCGAGAAGAGCATGTTCTTTTGGAGCACCATCGAAACGCTGTCCCTCAGTTCGACCAGGTCGTATTCGCGCACATCGTGCCCGTCGATGCGAATCGACCCGTGCAGTGCATCATACAGCCGCGGAATCAGCTGCACCAGCGTGGATTTGCCTTCCCCGGTGCCGCCGATGATGCCCACCGTTTCGCCCGCGCGGATATGCAGGCAAATGTCCTTCAGGTTCAAAACATCGGGATTGTCGGAATAACTGAAATCGACATGATCGAATTCGATCTCGCCGCGCTCCACCTTGAGCGTGCTGTTTTCGGGAGAGACGATATCCAGCTGCTCGCGGAAGATCTCATTCACACGGTCGAGCGAAGCCTTCGTCATCGAAAGGCCGATCACGAGAAACGACAGCATCAGAAGCGAGGAGATCACCTGTGTTGAATAGCTCATCAGACTCGTCAGGTCGCCGATGTTCAGCGTGGATCCCGGCTCAATGACCTTCATGCCGCCGAGCGCAAGCAAAACGAGCGTGCACGTCCACATCACCGCAAGTTGAATCGGGCTTGACAGCGAGAACAGCTTTTGCGCATGGATCTGCGCTTTTTGGAGATCGTCCGCCGAATCGTTGAACTTATCGGTCTCGTACTTTTCGCGGACGAACGATTTCACAACGCGCGCCGCGATCAGGTTTTCCTGCACCGCGCCGTTCATCTTGTCATACTTTTTCAGCATGACCTCGAACCGCTTGAAGCCGACGCGGATCATCACATACATCAGCACCGCGATCACCGGGATCGCAAATACGAAGATCACCGCAAGCTCCGCGTTGATGCGAAACGCCATAATCGCGGCCAGGATCATCATCACGGGCGTACGAACGAAGATGCGCAGCAATTGCTGATAGATGTTCTGAAGGTTATTGACGTCGGTCGTCGTCCGCATCACCAAAGAGGAGGTCTGGAACCGATCCGTGTTGCGGAATGAAAACGATTGAATCCGCTCGAACAGCTTTTTGCGCAGGTTCTTCGCAAAACCCATGCTCGCCACCGCAGAGGTGCGCGCGGCAAGCGCGCCGAACGTCAACGAAAGCAGCGCTGCAAGCACCATAAGCCCGCCGACCCAAAGGACAAACTGCAGGTTGTTCCCGATCGGCAGCCGCTCAATCAGCGATTGCAGCTGATAGGTATTCTTATGATACAGTCCGCCGTCGACAAGCGCCGCCATCAACAGCGGGATCATCACCTCGAGCGCAACTTCGCCGATCATCAAAAACGGCGTAAGGAAGGCGGGCAATCGGTAGCCCGCCGTGCAAGGCAGAAGCTCAGAAAGGGCTCCGCCATTTTTCTTTGTTTTTTGTGCCATGGTTTTTCCCCGTGTGTCTTGTTCCTGATAAAATCAGTGTATCATATAGGATCCCCCATTGCAAGAATCCGCACAGTTTTTACACGTCAAAAACGCCTTTATCCGGACTGTTTGCTGTATCGTCCGTCAAAACTCCTTACGAATCGAAAGAATGTTCTGCCCGTCCCGGAATTCGTACCGTACCGCATCCATCGTGCGCTTCACAAGCAGAATGCCGAGCCCGCCGATCTGCCGGTCCTCGGCCGAAAGCGTCGTATCCGGATCGGTATGCTCCAACGGGTTATACGGCGTTCCCCGATCGATAAAGGTGATCGTAACGGCACCGGGCTTTGGGTCCACCAACACGCGCACCGATCCGGTGCCCGGCGCATAGGCATACTGCGCAACGTTTGCGAGCACTTCATCGATCGCAATGTCAATCTGCATCTGCGCTTTCATCGGGCAATCCACCGCTTCCAGCGCAGCATTCACGAACTCCGTAACGTCGTCAATTCGATCGATTTTCGCTTCACCGACCCATTCCTGCTGCATTTTGGCTCCTTTCGTTCTGTTCCGAATAGACAACGCAAGAGGGCTTCCACCCTCTTGCCGCATCTGCTGTTGATTATTCGATCGTCAAGAAATCCGTAAATCCGGTAACCTCGAATACTTCCATAATCGTCTCATTCACATGCGTGACCTTCATGCTGCCCTGCCGATGCATCGTCTTCTGCGCCGCAAGCAGCACGCGAAGTCCTGCGGATGAGATGTAATCCAGCTTTTCAAAGTCGAACACAAGCGTTTCCACGCCGTTCAATGCGTCCTTCAGCTCCGCTTCGAGCTCCGGGGCGGTCATCGTGTCCAGTCTGCCTTCGAGGGCAAGCACCAGTTCGGTTCCGTTCTTGGTAGAATTGATTTTCATAATTGATCTCCTTTATTCATTAAAAATGTTTCAACACCGTCATATCCACCGCGCCGCCGCGCACGCCGATGCGGATCTCGTCCGCCAGCTTCCGCAGAATCGACCGTTCATAGCGATCCCATTCCTCCTGCGGCGCTTCGGCAAGTGGCTGCCCGTTGAAATCGTAATACACGCCATCGTTCTCCGAGAGCATGGCACTCGAAAGCGCTTCCCGCAGCATCCCGATGAAGCCCTTCGCCGCTTCATTCTTCTGCGAGGTCGAGGACGAAATCAGCTGATACCGCTTCGTCGCGTCCATGACCGTTTTGGTCGAAAGATGCAGCGTGAACGCCTTGTTTTCGGACTCAATCCAGAAGGATGCGGCCAATTCTCCCGTTACGCTGCGCGCAAGTCCCATCAGTTCTTCCGTGATCAGCCGTAGCTGCACCGCCTCCTTGTCGCTCAGTCCGCGAAACTTTGCAACCTCTTCCGTCTGGGCAAGCGCTTCTTCCAGTCCGTTGCCCTTGTTGTCGATCAAAATAAGATCCGATTTCAATGCCGTCTGCTCCTTTCCGAATTCTTTTTCAATGACCATCTCAACCGCATCGCCGTTGATGTAGATTTTCACTTCGTCCGCCAACCGTGCGGTAATGGATTTTTCGAGCTCGTCCCATTTTTGCACGTTCTCTTCCGACGCAATCGTCTTCCGATACTGTTCGAGCGACCAATCCGCCGCGTAGTTGTAAAAGCCGACATCCATCGGCGCGTCGAAGCTGCCGATATCCGTATGCACAAACCCGTATTCGGGCAGCGGCCGCGATGCGTCCACCGGCTCGGACATCTGCATAAAAATGTCCCTCAGCGTTCCCATAAAGCCCTTTGCCGCCGAGTTCTTTCCCGTGGTTGTTGCCTGCAAAAGCGCATCGCGCAGCTCAAGATCCATCCGCGCTTTCATGGCAAGATGGAGGGAGAATCGGGTTCCGTTCGCCTCTACCCAGTAGTTTGCGCTCCGATTGCCGATGATCGTGCGCATCATGCCGGTCATCTCTTCGGCCAGCAGCTGCAGGCGCAGCGTTTCCTTATGCGAAAGTCCCCGAAAAGCAGCGGCATTCTCCGTCTGCCGAAGCGCCTCTTCGATCCCTTCTCCGAGACTGTTGATTTGAATGACGTCCGTTTTCACGACTTGCTCCTTTCCGAATTCATGCGCCGACCCGATCGGCAACCGGAACCGTCCGTTCGATTCCGCAGATGTTGATACTTATATTATTTATAACACATCCCCGTCCACAACGCAACAAAAATTCCTCCTCCTTACAAAAAAACCTTCTCTGCCCGGCAAAATTCCGAGAAACCGTGGGGTTTTCGGATGGAACGGCTTGTAATTTTTCCTCCGATCTGTTATATTGAAACAAGGAATCGGCGTTCCGCTGCGAGCGCCGGGAAAGGGGCATTTTCATGAAACGCAATTCCGTGTTTTCCCGTATTCTGATCCTGTGTGCCGCTGTTCTGATGCTGTTTGGCACCGGCTGTACCGGCGTACGGCAGGATTCGGAGCTCGCCGCATTGACGCAAACGCTGATCAATGAGCGCAACGATCTGCAGAACAAACTGACCCAGGCGGAGCAGCAAATCGATACGCTGCAGGGGGACGTTACGGCTGCGAAGGAAGCTGCAAAGCAGGCCGAAGAAGCCGCAAGGATCGCTGAAGAAAAAGCCGGCACCGCCTCCGAACCGACGATCGTGACCGAAACGAAGGAAGTCGTCACCGAGATTCCCGCAAACTATGCGATCGGCATCGATTGTACGATTGACGGGGAGCGCATCTTCAAGCTTTCGGACAAGGAAGCTTCCGTGCTCTGCAAGGCCGATGAGAAGGACGGATACGTCTTTGACCATTGGGTCATCGGAGATCAGGTCGATACCGCGTCCGGTCCCGAAGCCACATTCACCTTGACCGGCTCGACCGCCGTTCAGGCAGTTTACCATCAGCGCCGCGTTGTGACGACGATCAACTGCCATCTGCAATTTCTGAACGAAAAGAACAACGCGAAAGGCGCAAACTACACGGAATTCGATTTCGAAGAGGATTACGTCAATCCGGTCACGAAGGCCAAGTGCGCGGGCGGCAAGATCAGCTTCTATTTGACGGCGGATATTCCCAAGCATAAGGAAGTCGATTACTGGCTCGTCAACGGCGTCAAATATCAGTACGCAAACAACGTGACGAAGTTCCGCGTCGAAGAGCTGGACGAAAACACGGTCTATGAAGTCGTCTTCAAGGGCGAAACGAAAACCGAGAAGAAAGAGACTCCGACCACGTATTACACCGTGACCTGCCACAGCTGTACCTTCTCGGGCGGAGGCGTTTCCGGAAGCTCCGGAAAGGTTCCGGCCGGCACGACGATTACGGTCACCGGTACCTCCAGTTCTTCGGATGCTTGGTTCGACGCCACGCCGTCCTCCAACGGCAAGGGTTCCTATGGCAGCCCGCTCTCCTCTTATAAGAGTGTGAAGCCTGCCAGCGGTTCCGGGTACTGGACCTATTATTTCCAATATACCGTTACCATCAACAGCGATACCGAGATCTGGTTCCGTGCCGTCATCAACTGATTTTTCGGCAAAAGGCGACGCAGTTGCGAAAAAAGCAGCTGCGTCGTTTTTCTTCGTGGAAAATTCCTTGAAAAAAACGAAAAAGATGATCAACTGTGTGACAGGTCTGTGAGAAACCGTGTGCTATTCTGTACCCGTAAACAAGAGATGCGGGCCCCCACGGGGGATCGCGATCAGAACCATTCCGATATAGACAAATTCTGAAAGGAGAACAGGATTATGAAAAAACTGATTGTACTTGCCGTTGCGATGATGCTCTGCCTCTGCGCTTGCACCGCAAACGTGACATCGACTGTTACCACCGAACCCACCGTTTCCGAATCGGAAACACACACCGTCGTCGGCGGATGGACGCTGAATGACGATGAGACCGTCGGCGCTCTGCCCGCAGATGCGCAGGCAGCATTTGAGAAAGCGATGGAAGGCTTCGTCGGCGTCGGTTATACGCCGGTTGCACTGCTCGGCACACAGGTTGTTGCCGGAACCAACTATGCGATTCTCTGCAAAGCGACCACCGTTACCGCTGCGCCCGAAACGAGCCTGAAGGTTCTGATCATCTATGCCGACCTCGAAGGCAACGCTTCGATCACCGACATTCTTGATTTCAACCTGACCGATTACACCGACGGCTCCACGGAGATCAGCGCCGAGATGCTCGCAGGCGGCTGGTTCGTTCCCGAAGAGTTCTCGGTTGTGAACCTGCCCGCAGATGCGGGTGCGGCCTTCACGAAGGCTACGGAAGGCTTCGTCGGCAACAACCTCGAACCGCTTGCGCTGCTCGGCACGCAGGTCGTCGCAGGAACCAACTATGCGATCCTTTGCCACAGCTCGCTCGTAACGGCTGAGCCGGTGAACGGAATCGTCGTTGTGACCATCTATGCGGACCTTTCCGGCAATGCCACGATCACAAGCATCAGCGCGATCAACGTGGCGGATCTGCTTGCGTAAAAGAACCACGATTCCCCGGGAGAGATTCCCGGGGAATTTTTTGTCGAAACGGCTTTGCAAGCGATCGAAAATCGGCTATACTGTAGGGCAGAGGACAAAGGAGACGAATATGACACAGCAATTGATCAACCGGGCGTTTTACGAAGCGCTTCTGCGGTTTGAGACGGACGACGCCGCGCAGGAGTATTACTACAAGGTCATGGATACCGAGACCGGCAAGATCGGCAAGGACGGGCGCCCCGAGACCGTGCGGGATCTGATTCTGCGGTCGTACGCGATGCTCTTCTGCGACGATATCGGCGCAGTTGCCGGGCAGAAAGCGACCCCCGAGCAGGTAGAAGCGACTGCCGACCGGCTGCATGCCGGGAACATGGGCTTCGACCCGCAGCACTGGTACCGCATGCGGCACCACTTTCCGATCATCGATGAGGACAATTATGACCGTTTCGCCGCGCTCGTGATCGCCGACCTGCGTGCGGGCGAGCTGTATGAAGCGGCTCGTGACGGCGGGGACATGCTGCTCGTCGGCGAAATGAATCCGCTCGATATGACGAAAGCGCAGCGTGACGCGCAGCAGGTGCGCGTGGTCTCCCTCAAAACGGAAGGAGTCCCCTCATGACGATCCTTCTTGCAATCGAATGCGCCGAAACTCTGAAGGCGCTGTCGGATTCCGTTATAAGGCTGCAGCCCGATGCGACGGTGCTTCCGTTCTCCGACGGGCTCGCCGCCCTCGGCGCCGCGCGTCAACAGGAGATCGATGTTGCGCTGCTTTCTCCGACGCTGCCCGACCTCGAGGGGCTTGACCTCGGCCGGTACCTTTGTGACCTGAACCCGTTGGTCAATCTGATCTTTGTTGCAAGCGACGGGCGCTTCGGCTCTGACGCGCTGATGCTGCATGCAAGCGGCTATCTGATTACGCCCGTAGCGGACGCCGCGCTGATCCGCGAATTCGAGGATTTGAGGCATCCCGCCGCGCAAAAGAACCACAAACGCGTCTTTGCGCAGACCTTCGGCAACTTTGACCTGTTTGTGGACGGAAAGCCCGTCGCGTTCAAATACACCAAGACGAAGGAAATCGTCGCGCTGCTCGTGAACAACCGCGGCGCGATGACAACAAACGGTGAGATCATCGCGTCCCTGTGGGAGGACGACGGCGATCCCGAAAAGAAAGCCTCGTATTTGAGCAATCTCCGGCAGGATCTGACGAATACGTTCGCGCGGCTGAAAATCTCCAACCTGCTGTTAAAGCAGCGCGGCGCGCTCGCGATCGCCGCGGATCGCATCGAGTGCGACGTTTATGACTGGCTGAAGAACAAGCAAAAGTCAAAGTACAATTACCTGGGCGATTATATGAACCAATACAGCTGGGCCGAATACATCCACGCCGAGCTCGATGAGATCAGCTACGCCATGGACGATTGACCGGCTCGTGCACGGGGCGGTGTGTGGTGTCAAGGGGACG